>NZ_VOYL01000001.1:0-210263 GCF_013420295.1 Acinetobacter sp. YH01018 | reverse complement strand
ACGGATGAATATATTGCAGAAATCACTCAACGTTTGAATCATCGCCCAAGAAAAAGACTCGGCTTTAAAAGTCCGAGTCAGGTATTATGGCAACAACATGGTGTTGCACTTCAAATGCTAATCTAAGAAATGTATAAAACCACGCAAAAGAGCGTGGTTTTTTACATCAGTTCAATCTAAATAGAGATTAGATTTTACCTACTAGGTCGATTGAAGGAGCTAGAGTAGCGTCGCCTTCTTTCCATTTAGCTGGGCAAACTTCACCTGGGTGAGCATGAACGTATTGAGCTGCTTTAACTTTACGAAGAAGTTCTTGAGCATCACGGCCAACACCACCAGCGTTGATTTCAACGATTTGGATTTTGCCTTCAGGATCGATAACGAAAGTACCACGGTCAGCAAGACCAGCAGCTTCGATTAATACGTCAAAGTTTTTAGCTAGAGTCCAAGTTGGATCACCAACCATTACATATTCAATTTTTTTGATTTCTTCTGAAGAATCATGCCAAGCTTTGTGCGTGAAGTGAGTGTCAGTAGAAACTGAATAGATTTCAACGCCTAATTTTTTGAATTCAGCGTAGTTATCAGCAAGGTCACCTAATTCAGTTGGGCAAACGAAAGTAAAGTCAGCTGGGTAGAAGAATACAACAGACCATTTGCCTTTAAGATCAGCTTCAGTCACTTCAATAAATTGACCGTTTTGGAATGCAGTTGCTTTAAATGGTTTAACTTCAGTATTAATTAAGCTCATCATTGTCTCCATGATTGAGGTTTGTATTTGATTTCCAAAAGGATAGCGAATTTTTTCTTATTGCTGAAACAGTATTTTTACATTATTGAAATCGGAAAAACCGAATTAACTAATATAAAGTCTACAATTCCACCAAATCTGATTCTTTATCTATTTAATCATTTAAAGATGATTATTAAATGACAAATATGCAGTTTTTCAGCTTGTCTAAGAACATGAAGGCTTGAGACTTAAAATTCAAGGGTAAATTTTTTTAAATTAAATTTATTTTTGACGCTCGAATCATTTTTAGGCTGAGTAATGGTGATCAGAAGATGTGTGTGAACATCATTAAAGATGGTGAATAGTGTAACTCTTGTTATACGTGGCGGATTTTAGCGTGGTTGATGATCTATTTCCCATACTTTTGAATATTCTTTACCTCAAACGCCATGAATAAATATTTGCCTGTCTTTCTCTCTGCGGCGTTACAGCGTAAAATATTCAGTTCAATTTTTTGTTTTGGGATAAATTATCTGTGTTAAGTCATTTAAATGTAGATCAATGGGTCATGGCACGTGACCGTCATCGTTTAAATCGACTACGCAAAGGTAAAGATGCCAACGAAAAACACTATCAAGAATTATTAGAAAAATCGAATCATAAAGTGCGTGAGCGCCTGTCCCGTGTTCCGAACATCAAACTCAATCAAGACCTGCCTGTTACCCAATATAAAGACAAGTTGATTGAAGCGATTCAACAACACCAGGTGATTATTGTGGCAGGGGAAACCGGTTCAGGTAAAACCACGCAATTACCACAAATTGCCATGCTGGCCGGTCGTGGGTTGACCGGAATGATTGGTCATACCCAACCGCGTCGACTGGCTGCGCGTAGCGTATCGCAGCGTATTGCCGAAGAAGTGGGGGAGAAGCTGGGTGAATCCATTGGTTTTAAAATTCGTTTTAACGAACAGGGGTCGCAAGACTCGATAGTTCGTTTGATGACGGACGGTATTTTACTGGCTGAACTGGTCAATGACCGTTATTTGACCAAATACGACACCATTATTATTGATGAAGCGCATGAACGTTCATTGAACATCGACTTCATCATGGGCTATTTAAAACAGCTTCTACCACGCCGCAAAGATTTAAAAGTCATCATTACTTCCGCAACTTTAGATGTAAACCGTTTTAGTAACTACTTTAACGGTGCACCTGTTTTTGAAGTGGAAGGGCGCAGTTATCCGGTAGAAGTGCGTTATCGTCCAATTTCAGAAATGAGTATTGGCGGTAGTGATGATGACGAGTTTGATGACTTTGAAGAAAACTTGCCGCGTGCAGTGGTACAAGCGGTAGAAGAATGTTTTGCCGATGCACAGCAAAAAGGCCATCCTGAACATGCCGATATTCTGATTTTTGCCAGTACCGAACAGGAAATTCGTGAATTGCAGGAAACCTTGCAAAAGCATGGTCCACGGCATACTGAAATTTTGCCTTTATATGCGCGTTTAGCCATAGCTGAACAGCAAAAGATTTTCAATCCTGGCGGTGGTGGACGACGCATTATTATTGCCACCAACGTGGCTGAAACAGCTTTAACCGTACCCAACATCCGTTATGTAATCGACAGCGGTTTTGCCCGTATTTCACGCTATAGCTACCGTTCACGGGTGCAGCGTTTACCGATTGAGGCAGTATCACAGGCGGCTGCCAACCAGCGTAAAGGCCGCTGTGGCCGTATTGCGCCTGGTGTTTGTATCCGGCTGTATAGTGAGGAAGATTTCCAAAGCCGTCCTGAATTTACCGAACCAGAGATTAAACGTACCAACCTGGCATCGGTTATTTTACAGATGCAGAGTTTAAATCTGGGTGATCTGGAAAGTTTTGACTTTATTGAGCCACCAGATCATCGCTTGGTTAATGATGGCCGTAAGTTGTTGATTGAGCTTGGGGCACTTTCTGAGAAAAATCCCCCTAAAGTTACAGATGAAAAGCAATCTGTAACTTCTTCCCCCTTTGGAAAAGGGGGAACACAAGGGGGATTAACCAAAATCGGTCAGCAGATGGCAAAAATGCCAATCGACCCGCGTTTAGCGCGAATGATTTTAGGCGGCGCGCATTTTGGTGTGCTCAATGAAGTGCTGATTATTGTCGCAGCTTTGGCTGTACAGGACCCACGAGAGCGTCCTGCCGATAAACAGATGCAAGCTGACCAGAAGCATGCCTTGTTTAAAGAAGGTGACTCTGACTTTTTGTTCTACATCAAGTTATGGGAAACCTTGCAAGCTAACCGTGCCTCGATGAATGAGAACAAGCGTCGTAATTTTGCACGGCAGCATTTTTTAAGCTGGTTACGTTTACGCGAATGGAAGAAAACCCATGAACAGTTGACGGAATTGGCGCAAGGCTTAAAGCTTTCCTTTAATGATAAAAAAGCCAGTTATGAAAACTTGCACCGTGCTTTATTGACCGGTTTGCTTTCGTTTATTGCCAATAAGACCGATGAACGCAATGTGTTTATGGCCGTTCGTCAGCAAAAAGCCCGTATTTTCCCGGCATCGACTTTGCATAAAACCAATACGCCGTGGGTAATGGCCTTTGAGATGGTGGAAACCTCTCAGGTATATTTGCGTACCTTGGCGAAGATCGAACCGGAATGGATTCTGCTGGCTGCACGTGACTTACTGAAACATCATTATTTTGAGCCGCACTGGTCGAAAAAAGCCGGTATCGTCAATGCTTATGACCAGATTTCCCTGTTTGGCCTGATTATTGAACCGAAGCGTTTGATGAACTATGAAAAAGTCGATCAGCCGGCAGCGCATGAAATCTTCCTACGTGATGCCTTAACCACAGGTAATCTCGGCATTATGCCGCCATTTTTGAAGCATAATCTGCTCAAGCTGGAAGAAGTGGAACGGGTAGAAGATAAGCTGCGTCGTCGTGATCTGGTAGTGGATGAAGAAACCATCTATCAGTTTTATGCCGAGAAAGTACCGCCAGAAGTGGCGAGCCGTCGAAGTTTTGAAGACTGGCGTGCGACGGTTGAGCCGCAAAATCCGCGCTATTTATTTGTCGAAGATGATGCGCTGTGGATGAATGATCGTCCGACCACCCAGCAATTTCCGGATTATTTGCATAATGGCGCTTTGCGTCTGGCAACGAGCTACCGTTTTGATCCAAGCCATGATGAAGATGGAGCGACGGTCAAAATCCCGCTACAGGCCTTGCCACAGGTCGATGAAGGTATCTGGTCATGGGGCATACCCGGCTGGCGTGAGGACTTGATTGAAGCCTTATTGAAATCCTTGCCTAAAGACAAGCGCCGCAATCTGGTGCCGATTCCGGATACTGCACGCAAACTGATGAAAATCATTGATGCAGTTCATTTACGTGAGCATATCTTCAAGTTTTTGGCTTTCCAGTTGCGTGGCGAACAAATTAGCGAAAAAGACTTTTCCTTTGAACGGATCGAGCAGTATTTGCTGCCGTTGATTAAAGTGATTGATGAAAAAGGTCGGGTGATTGAAAAAGGTCGTGATCTGCCCGAACTGAAAGCACGTTGCCGTACCGAAACACATAGTCCGGTCAAGCAGCTCAAAGGCGAATTTAAAGTTTTCCCTGAGAATTTTACTTTTGAAGCTTCACAAAAAGTGACTGGTGTTGTGGTAAAGCAATATCAGGCGCTGGTACCGACTAAAGCATTTGCAGAACTAGATGCAAAAGATGAATCTGGTGTGGTGATTCAGACCTTTAATGATCAGGCTGAAGCGATTAAACAGCACCGGGAAGGGGTCATTCGTCTGGTCTATATGCAGCTCGGCGATCTGGTACGTCAGCTGAAAAAACAGATTTCCAAACCGCTGGCTTTGGCTTATTCGCCTCTGGGCGATAAGGCCCAACTGGAGCAGATGTTGGTTTATGCCACCCTTCAGATGGCAATAAATGAGCTTCCTGTCAATACTGAAGAGTTTCAAAACTTGCTTTTAAATGTAAAAAAATCTTTCCTAACGCATGGTCAAGTGGCATTATCTATACTGAGCGATATTTATATTCAATGGCAGGATATTCGTCGAAAATTGTTGGTTTTAGACGATTCTATCTTTGGAAAAAATATTGATGATCTTGAAGATCAGCTTGATTTAATGAGTCTTTCCAACTGTGTGTATGTCAAATCTTTTGATATATGGCAGGAGTTTCCACGCTATTTAAAGGCTTTGGTCTTGCGTTTAGAACGCTTGCCAAATAACCTGCAAAGGGATAATTCTGCCATTGAGCAAGTTGACCCATGGATGGAAAAATTGTTTAAGTTTAAAAATGACGCTCGCCTGAAAGATTTGTACTTTATGGTCGAAGAATTTCGTATTTCCCTGTTTTCACAACCAATGAAAACAAAAATGCCGGTTTCTCCAACCCGCCTGCAAAAAGTATGGAATCAATTGGGCATTAATTAACAGAGCGCAAAATTAACGGGAGTTTTACATGGGCATTCGTATTACCGGTACCGGTCTTTATCATCCAGAAGAATCCATTAGCAATGATGAATTGGTTGCAAGTTTAAATGCTTATGTGGAACAGTTTAACCACGACAACGCGGACAAAATTGCAGCGGGTGAGATTGAAGCGCGTCGCGGTTCAGATGCAGAATTTATTGAAAAAGCATCCGGTGTTAAAAGTCGCTATGTTGCTGAAAAATCAGGTATCCTTGATCCGAAGCGTCTATATCCGCGTTTACGTGAACGTAGCAATGATGAACTTTCCATTCAAGCCGAATGGGGTGTGATTGCTGCTAAACAGGCGATGGAAAATGCCGGGGTTACAGCTGAAGATATCGACGTTGTGATTCTTTCATGTTCAAACATCCAGCGTGCTTATCCGGCTGTTTCAATTGAAATCCAAACCGCTTTGGGCATTCAAGGCTATGCCTATGACATGAACGTTGCCTGTTCTGCTGCAACCTTTGGTTTAAAACAGGCTGCGGATGCAATCAGAAGCGGTGCACGTCGTGTATTATTGGTCAATGTAGAAATTACGTCTGGTCATACTGATTTCCGTTCACGTGACTGCCACTTTATTTTTGGTGATGTAGCGACAGCATCGATTATTGAAGATACGACTACTAAAACTGGTTTTGACATTTTAGATACGCATTTGTTTACGCAATTTTCTAACAATATCCGTAACAACTTCGGTTATTTAAATCGTAGTGAAGATGCAGTTGTAGATGACAAACTGTTCCGTCAGGACGGTCGTAAAGTGTTTAAAGAAGTGTGTCCGCTGGTTGCAAAAATCATTACCAAACAGCTGGAGAAAAATAACATTGCACCAAGCAATGTGAAACGTTTCTGGTTACACCAAGCCAATGCCAGCATGAATGACTTGATCTTGAAATATGTAGTCGGTAAAGATGCTGACCGTGCGCTAGTACCTATTATTCTGGATGAATTTGCCAATACCTCTTCTGCAGGTGTGATCATTGCATTACACCGTACTGCACATGAAGTGAATGATGGTGAATATGGTCTGCTTTGTTCATTCGGTGCGGGTTATTCTGTTGGCTCGGTTCTGGTGCAAAAACACGTTGTAGCATAAGGAATCATCTATTGCAGGTTAAGCATGATGCCAGATGGATTAAATGCCTCAGTGCGTTGTCCAAACTGTATTTCACCCCAACCTTTTTAGGGGCTGAACAGATTGATGCTGCCAAACCTGCAATGTATGTCGGGAATCACACCCTATATGGGATATTTGATTCCCCGATTCTGATTGATTATTTATATAATCATCATCAAGTGGCTGTGGTCAGTGTTGCTGATCATGGCCATTTTTATTTGCCTGGCTGGCGTACCCTGTTTAAGAAATTCGGTGCTGTCGATGGTGAAAAAGCCTATATTCGTGCAGCGATGCAGCAAGGTTATTCGATTCTGGTCTTTCCCGGAGGCGGGCGGGAAGTTTTAAAAAGAAAAGGTGAGGCCTATCAGCTGATCTGGAAACAGCGTTACGGTTTTCTAAAACTCGCGCAAGAATTTAACTATGATATTGTGCCTTTTGCTGCCTTAGGTGGCGATGAAATCTTTGAGCTGGGCTTTGATGCCAATCGGATTATTGAAAGCGCGTGGTTTCAAAAACTGTTAAAGTTGCCGCAACTGGATAAATGGTTGCGCCATGGCGATGTCATTCCATCCTTGCCAAAAAGTATCATTCCGAAGCGTCTGCCTTTTTATTTTCAATTTATGCCGCGACAGAATTTAATGCATATTGAAAATAAGGAACAATTAAAAGATTTTCGCGATCAGATCCAGCAACAAATTTATGCGGGTTTAGAATATTTAAAACAACAGCGCGATGACAAAAAAGCTTGAACAGGCTTGACCTGTATTTTATTTCCACAATGATAAATGGATGAACCAGTCATTAGGCTTTAAGGATTCATCGAGCAGATTTGATTAAATTATGAACTCGGCATACAGTACCTGGATTAGATTACTATATGATTAAAATGATTAAATTCATTTTAGCATGATCATTTAATTTGAGGCGAGTATGGAACAGGATCGTTTAGTACTGCAAGATCAAGGGATTGCGAAACAGTTACTCAGAATTTCTAAAAATCTCAATGAAATTTTTCAAGATCAGCTCAATATTGTTGGTGAGCTGAATGCACAAAATATGTTTCGTATCGATCAGGAACGGCATATTGTACACGTGGCCAATGGGTTGTTTCAGTTGCAATTTCATGCCCCTGAGTCGGCGCAGACCAGTATTTTGCATTTTGATTTCACGTATCTGGGACAAAAAGCTGAATTACTGGAAGAATTCATACTGCATGATCTGTACTTTCTCACCAATGACTTAAAGCCGCAACATTCTCTGTATCTGCGTCAAAAAGCCCAGCAGCTGCGCCAGCTCTTACTCGATCAGGTGTATCTGTGGGTGCATGGTGCCGAGCGGGTGCGGGCTTATTTGAAAAATCTTTCCTTGCTTGAAGCTGAAATTATTGATCAGCTGATGATGAAAGCGAATATCTATTCTAATGCCGTTTTGACAGATTATGTCGTGAATAAAACGGCATTACCTGAAGCGCTGATCCAGATGCTGCAAGAGATCTGTTCAGTACAAAGGGTGTATGGAAATGAATTTTTACCCTTGCAAGCTTTAATGGAAGCGCTGGATGAATTTTGTTTTAGTGCAGCCCAGTGTTTGCCTGCAGCGATGTACCGCATTATGGCGCTTTCATTTGAAGAGCGCTTTAACTTGAATGAGCTAATGGAACATCAGGATGATATCCATTTGCTCTATCGGCATGCTTGCGAGCAACCAGCCTTGCTGGGCTTTGTGCGTTTGATGCGGCGTGAACTCTGGCAGCGTGATAATTTACTCTCCAAACATAATTTTCTGCACAGCTCGACTGGGGTCTGGCAAAAGAAAGTCGCAAAATTGCCCTTATTTGATTATCCGCGAGCGGTAAACTGGCTGTTTAAACAGTCTGCCGAGGTACTGGACTGGCTAAGCCGCAATATTCAGCAGAGCAGTGTACGGGTTGCAGTCACGGCATTCAGTTTTATCGATAGCAGTCAGGTTCATCCTCAAGTTATTTTAGCCACCTTGCAATACTTTCAGCATTGTTCAGCACGCATGTTTATTCATAGCTGTCATTATTTTGCCATGCAGGAAGCCTGGTTTGAGCATGAACATAATCATAGTGTGATGCTTAAAGGGCAGAATCAGGCTTTGGATGACCAGCGTATTGCCATCAGCCCATCCATTTTGTATCTGGATGAATGGATGGAGTTAATGCGCAATGTCACCCAAGGCAATGAGCAAACCGTGAAGAAAATCTATTTGCGTTTAAGCCGAGTGATGCAGGCCTATATGTTGTACTTGCACAAAATTACCAGGGTTTTCGGCGATGATTTAATGGCTTATATTCGACCGGAAACCCATCAGAATCGCGAATTTTATAGCGTGTTGCAGCGCTATAAAATGCAGCTGGATGAGTTTAGGCAGATCTTTTACCTGCGTGGCCGAAATATCCGGGTATCGGTGTTCGACGCCTATGTGCGTGATTATCTGGTTGAGTTTTTTAAGGACAATCAACCTGTAGCGAAAAGTACCAGCTGGATCGGGTTTTATCATCAGGCCACGGACTGGCATAATTACATCCAGAAGCAGGAAATTATCAGCCAGTTAAAGGCAAGTTATGCAGCTTCAGTATGGCAGCCTTTGATGCCGGAAAAAGTCATGCACTTTTCCAGCTGGAGCTTTGAAGAATTGACAGATCTGGACCGGATTATTGAAGAGTCGCAAAGATGTCAAAATTGTCTGGCAGCCAGTTATGCACAGCGGATTATTGAAAGAGAGTATGTGGCTTTTCATATGGTCTCGCAAACCGGCAAGTTGCATATGACTTTAGGCTGTTACCTGCGCGAAGGTAAGTTGATCTATGACCAACTTGAATATCCGCATAATAGAAAAACCGAATATCTTTTTGTCAATATCGCGCTGCAATTTATCTCCTGGTTAAATGGCCAGTTTGCGCCGTTTAAGTGACAGTCGCTGTCGCTAAACTTTTTTCCGGGCTTAACTTTTAGCAAAAAAATCGGTAGGCTATAGCCGTTAATTTACGGTTATAGGTCTTATGAAACAAGAAACTGCACTCAAGCTTTTGAAAGCGGGCGAAAATGTCTTTTTAACAGGTTCGGCTGGTGCAGGGAAAACCTATACACTCAATCAGTACATCAATTATCTGAAAGCCCGTAAGGTGCCTGTGGCGATTACGGCATCCACCGGTATTGCGGCAACGCATATGAATGGCATGACCATTCATACCTGGGCGGGAATCGGCATCAAGGATTTTCTGGGTGATGCTGACCTGAAAAACATGAAAGAACGCAAGTACCTCAAAGAGCATCTGGAAAATGCCCAGGTACTGATTATTGATGAAATTTCCATGCTGCATGCCAAGCAGCTGAATCTGGTCAATCAGGTTTTAAAATATTTTAAAGAAAGTGATGAAGCCTTTGGCGGGATTCAGGTCATTGTCGCCGGTGACTTTTTCCAGTTGCCGCCAGTGGGTAAAAATGACGAACGTAACCGGGACAAATTCTGCTTTATGTCCGACGCATGGGTGGAAGCCAAATTTCGGGTCTGTTATCTGACCGAGCAGCACCGCCAGGGCAATGACTATTTAAATGATATTTTAAATGCCATTCGCAGCCAAAGCATAAGCGCTGAACATCTTCGGGCTTTGGAACAGACCCGCCAGCAGGATGTGGGAGAAACCTTCACCCGCTTATATACCCACAATATGGATGTGGATAGCATCAACTTTAAGCATCTGAATGCCATTGATGCCGAAAGCAAGCAGTTTGACGCGATCTGTGATGGCAATGACAAGCTGATTGAAACCTTAAAATCGTCCGTACGTGCGCCTGAAAACCTGACTTTAAAGAAAAATGCCAAGGTCATGTTTGTTAAAAACAACTTTGATATGGGCTATATCAACGGCAGTCTGGGCGAGGTCATGGGCTTTGAAGAAGATGATGAATATGGCATTTTGCCCAAGGTAAAACTGACCGACGGTACGGTACTGCTGGTGGAGCCTGAAACCTGGTCGGTCGATAACGATGCCGGTAAAACCATTGCCAGTTTTCAGCAAATTCCATTACGTCTGGCGTGGGCCATTACCATTCATAAATCACAAGGCATGACGCTGGAAGCAGCCGAGATTAATCTGGCACATACTTTTGAAAAAGGTCAGGGCTATGTGGCACTGTCGCGTTTAAAAGCATTAAGCGGCTTAAAATTGCTGGGCATGAATGAACAGGCTCTGGAACTGGACAGTCTGGCCATCAAGGCGGATCGCCGTTTTCAGGAACTGTCGGAAGAAGCGGAAAACCACTTTGAACTGATCGATTTAACGCCGCAGCATAAGGCCTTTATCCGTCATTGTGGCGGCACCCTGAATGAAGCTGAAATTCAGCGTAACGAGAAGAAAATTGCCAAAAGTGGCGGCAAAACCAATTATGCCACTGCCACACTGGATGAAACCCGTGAACTGTTTGAAGAAGGCTATGAAATTCAGGATATTGCCGTTGAGCGCGGTTTGACGCCAGCGACCATTATCAATCATCTGGCGAAATTGCATAAAGAGCAGGGCTTGGACATTTCTGTAGCTCATCCGGGCGATGAGGTGGTGGAACAGGTACGGAAAATCTATAAGCGTTTAATGAAGCGTCAAAGTCCTG
The DNA here is from genome assembly GCF_013420295.1 of Acinetobacter sp. YH01018. Taxonomy (NCBI): domain Bacteria; kingdom Pseudomonadati; phylum Pseudomonadota; class Gammaproteobacteria; order Moraxellales; family Moraxellaceae; genus Acinetobacter; species Acinetobacter sp. YH01018. Next base: position 199,281 of record NZ_VOYL01000001.1, on the reverse strand, counting down.
AAAACTTTAGTGAAGATGGTGAAATCAAGCTGCGCCCGATTGTGGAAGCGACCAGTCCGCGTATGGGGTACGATCAGGTGCGTTTGGCTTTGTTGTTTGTAGAATAAAGCATCATCAAACTCCTGCTCATGAATGATCAGTCAGGATGTATTGATCATTCATTACATCATCGCAAACTTCGGTTAAACTAAAGTCCTTTCAATCACGATATGCACGGCTATGGCATTTACTACGTGGTATACACTAAGAAAATTCGTTTATAACAATTTACATAATGAAGACTACGAAACAAAATTTAGTCGGGCGATCAACTATTTTTTAATTTTACTGATTCTGGGCAATGCGGCAGCCGTGTTGTTGGAGTCGGTGAATGACCTGTATCAATCCTATACAGCATTTTTCGATTTTTTCGAATATTTTTCCATCTTCATTTTTTCGCTTGAATATCTGCTGCGTTTTTGGTCGGTTGCCGAAGTAAATCCATTTTACAGTGCCTGGAAAAATCGCCTGAACTGGGTCAAAAGTGGTGCCGCAATTATCGATTTATTGGCCATTCTGCCGGCTTATATTAATTTCTGGGTGCCGATTGACCTACGTTTCCTGAGAATTTTACGGCTGATACGACTGTTAAAATTAACCCGTTATTTTGTTTCCCTGCAAATTCTATTGCGTGTGATTGAGCGAGAAAAAGGATCGTTCCAGGCAGTCATTTTTATTCTAGGCATTATGATCATGATGGCTGCTGCGAGTATTTATGTGGTCGAAAGCAAAGCCCAGCCAGAGGTGTTTACCTCCATTCCTGCCTCCATGTGGTGGGCCGTGGTGACCCTGACCACTGTAGGTTATGGGGATGTTACGCCGATTACACCGTTGGGGCGTTTTTTGGGCGCAATTATTACCATTTTAGGCGTCGGGCTGGCTGCTTTACCGGCAGGTATTTTGGCCACTGGACTAACGCACGAACTGGAACAGCGTAAGCAGAATCTGGAATTAAGGTTTAGAGAGCTCTTGCAGAGTTCGGAAATTGATTTATTGAGTGATCAGGAGAAAATAGAGATCATTCGCAAAGAGGTGGGGCTCACTTCGCATCAAACTCGAGATATTGTTTTCCAGCTGCTGCGCGAACAGCGAGAAGAAGCATTAAAGCAAGAACGCGAGCAATATGCCTATTGTCCACATTGCGGAAAAAAATTGCCAGAGTAAGCTGATATTTAGGGTCCGTTGACATTTCACACATGGTTTGCATTGTAGATTAAAATTGATGACTGGGCTTGATTGATGATTAGGCCGTGAAGGATGGGTGATGTCTTCGCTGGAATTGCTGGATTGATGCGTTCCTGACAGGTTGAAATGTGTATATATGGAGCGCTAAGGTTATGGAACTCACTCCAAGGGAGCCTTGTAAAAAATAATCACTTTGAGTCGGAAAAATAATTTGTTATGTTGGTTGTGATTAACCATAAGCTGGGTCAGTTTTAACGTTGAAAAAAACAGGATGATTTTTTCATTCAATGAAAATAAAAAAAATGAAAAGGAAAATATATGAAACAGTATCAGAGAGCAGCGCTTGCCCTAGTAGTGGCCAAGCTGGAGTTTGGCAATCATAAATCAAATATTTATGATTATAATGAAAGTGCATATCCCCAAATCAGCGGTAATGTAAATGCACATGAGGCAAAACTTTATGATTATCAGCGCTCAGCAGTTTTTGAAGGACGAAATACCGGCCGGGAATTTAACCTGTATGACTATGGTCATAGCGAATATATCAGTTTAAAAAAGAAAGGCATAAAAAAATACGAAGGTTACCATTATGGCAACTCAAGTTACTACGAAATTACGATTTCTGGCTTGACTATAACACTGTATGATTTTAGTACAGGACAATATTATAATTTTAGTTAGTTCGCCCTGAGTTGGATGCTAAAAATAGCTCCGATAAAGGAGCTATTTTTATTGTGCGATCTGGATTATGCAGCTTGCAGCTCTTTACGTACTTCTTTGGCCATTTTCACTAGCGTTGCCAGTGCTATTTTCGTCTCAGCCCAACCACGTGTTTTTAAGCCGCAGTCCGGATTGACCCATAAACGTTCAGCAGGAATGGTTTTTAATGCACCATCAATCACGGTACGCATGTTGTCACTGGTAGGGGTACGTGGACTGTGAATGTCATACACACCTGGACCAACTGCATTGGGATAACCTTGCTCGTGGAACACGTCTAACAGCTGTAAACCTGAACGGGAAGTTTCAATCGTGATGACATCTGCATCCATCGCTGTGATTTGTGGCAGGCAGTCTTTAAAGTCTGAATAACACATGTGGGTATGAATTTGCGTATCCACACGTGCGCTGCTTGAACAGTGTTTGAACGATTTTACCGCCCAATCCCAGTATTCAGCCTGATCGGCTTTACGCAGGGGTAAACCTTCACGGAATGCCGCTTCATCAATCTGGATAATTTCGACACCAGCATCTTGCAGATCAGAGACTTCCTGACGGATTGCTTCAGCCAGCTGTAAACATACTTCACGACGAGTCCGATGCGCAGGAGGGAATGACCAGTTTAGAATAGTAACCGGGCCGGTCAACATGCCTTTGACAATCTTGTCAGATAAGGTATTGGCATACTCAATCCATTTCACTGTCATTGCATTTGGACGAGTGATATCCCCCACGATGATTGGCGGGCGAACACAGCGACTACCGTAAGACTGAACCCAACCAAACTTGGATAACCAGAAGCCGTCCAGCAGACCTGCAAAGTATTCAACCATGTCGGTACGTTCGGCTTCACCATGTACCAGAACATCTAGACCAAGTTCTTCTTGCTGTTGAATCGCATATGCGATTCCTTTTTTCATTGCTGCTTCATAGGCATCGTTGGTCAAATTTCCGTTATTCCAGGCTGCACGTGCTGCACGAATTTCAGCAGTTTGTGGGAATGAACCGATGGTCGTGGTCGGGATCAAAGGCAACTTCAGTTTTTCTTGTTGGGCCTTGAAACGAATTTCAAACGGTGCTTGGCGAGATTGGGCCACTAAATCAAATGGTGCATCCACAGCTTTAGAAAGTTTTCCATTTGCATAAATGTGACCGTTTGCTAAGGCGACAAGCTCCTCTAGTTTTTGGCGGGCAAAAGCAAGTTTGCCATCTACTTCAGCAGGAATAGTTTCAGAACGCAGATCAACCGGCACGTGCAGCAATGAACAGCCCGTAGCAAGCCATAAACGCTCACCTAAAGATTTTTGTGCTGTTTGAACAATATCATTCAGGGCCACTAGGTCACTTGCCCAAACACTACGACCGTTGATTAAGCCCAAAGACAAGATTTTGTGTGTGGGTAATTGGTCAATGACTTTTTTCCAGAAAAACTCACCCACTTTTTCACGGGTAATGTCAATGTGTAAGCCTGCAACTGGAAGATTGACAGCAAGATTTAAATTGGCACCTAGAGTTTCAAAATAACTTGCCACAATCAATTTTAAACCATCATGACGTTGTAACAGATAATAAACCTGTTCAAATGCAGCTTGCCATTCTGGTGCAAGATCAAGTACTAAAGCCGGTTCATCGACCTGTACATATTCTACGCCGCGTGCTTTGAGTTCATCGAATAATGCTGCATAAATTGGCAGCAATGCATCTACAAATTTTAAATTTGTCTGATCTGCGCTTATGTCAGCATGATCATTTCCACATTCACAGGCATGTTTTTCTGCTTCTGCTGTATTTGCATCGACAATACGGGATAAATACAGAAAGCTGACTAAACCAGGGAGTACCACTTTAAGTGGTTGATTCAATGCCTTGGCGCGATCGACTTGCGCCAGTAAATCAGAAAAATCAGCTTTAAACTGTTGTGCTGAATTTAATTCAGGTACTAAGTAGTGGTAGTTGGTGTCAAACCATTTGGTCATTTCTAGTGCAGCAACATCGGTGCAGTGGGGTGCACGACCCCGTGCCAAATAGAACTGTTGATCAACTTGATTTAGCTTTTCAGCTTCTTTAAAGCGGGCTGGAATTACTCCTAAACGCACGGCATGGGTTAAAATACTGTCATAAAATACAAAGTCACCCACAGTCACCAAAGATAAGCCGGCATTTATTTGTGCTTGCCAGTTACTTGCTTCTAGCGCTTGGGCTTTTGCTAAAAATTCTGCTTGAGTTATTTCACCTTTCCAATAGCTTTCTTCTGCAAATTTAAGTTCACGTTTTGCACCAATGCGTGGGTAGCCCAAAATATGTGTAGTTAAAGTCATGATATTTCCAGGGAGATAGATGATCTCATTTTGTTGCAACTATCATGAACAAAAATAAAGATGAATCAAACTCATTATTTTCATGTTAAAATTATTTTTATTCATTATGTGATTTTTTGCTTTTGGGCTTCACGTACAAGGCCTCAAAAATTATGCTCTGTTGGAATGACTATTAATATGTTAGAAATTCGCCATTTAAAAACACTGACTGCTCTGCGTGAACATGGTTCACTGGTGGCTGCTGCCAATGACTTGTGTTTAACACCATCGGCTATTTCACATCAGTTAAAAGAACTCGATCACTGGTATGGGGTAGAGGTGGTCAATCGCCGTAGCCGACCGGTCACTTTTTCCAATGTGGGGCAGCGTTTGCTCAAATTGGCAGATGATGTACTGCCACAAATTCAGATTACCCAGACAGATATTACCCGTATTGTGCATGGCCAGACTGGGCGTATTATTTTCTCCTCTGAATGTCATAGCTGTTTTGACTGGTTAATGCCACTGCTCAACCAGTATCGCCACTTATATCCAGATGTAGATCTGGATTTTGCTTCCGGCTTTGAAGCCAATCCACATGAACTGCTGCAAAATGCCGAATTTGACCTGTTAATTACGGCAGATCCGATTGCCTTAAAAGGCATCGAATATTTTCCGATTTTTGAATATGAATCACGTCTGGTCTTGTCGAACACTCATCCACTGGTTCGTGCAGAACGTATTACCGTGCAGGAATTGGCAGAGGAAACTCTGATTACTTATCCGGTAGATAAGCACCGTCTGGATATCATGGCGAAACTGTTTATTCCTGCCAATATTCAACCCAAACAGATCCGGACCACGGATTTAACCCAAATGCTGATTCAACTGGTGGCCAGTGGGCGAGGTATTGCTGCACTTCCAGACTGGGTGGTGAATGAATATGAACAAAAGGGATGGGTGACTTCGCGCCGTTTGGATTGCGTTTCTGCGAGTGGTTTGCGCCGGACCTTGTATGCGGGTTATCGAACTGAAGAAAAAGAAAAAAGCTATTTTGAGGGTTTCCTGAAACAACTGGAAAAATTCTCGCAAAAGCGTAATCCATATTATTCTGCTTAAAAAATCGTGCTTGAATCCTATATAGAATCAAAGCCTTATAGGGAATTTTTTCATGATCCGAGTCAATGCTAGATTGATTGTTGCAAGCTCTTAGCTTATTCAAATCAACGATAAATAATCGTTTTTATTCTTGCTAGTCTAACGCTGGAATTGCCGAAGGAGAAGGTTGTGAGTGCCGTGCGTTGGCTCAGCAAAGATTTATGGATTATTGCAGCAGGATTTGTCGCTGCCATGCATGTAGGCAAGTTGCCACCCGCGGTTCCTGTACTCCAAGCCGAGTTAGGCATCAGCTTGGTACAAGCCAGTTTTTTATTATCTCTGGTACAGGTTGCCGGTATGTGCATGGCACTCGTGCTGGGTAGTTATACCGCTAAAATTGGCTTAAAACGCTGTGTACTATTGGGCTTGAGTTTACTCGCATTCGCCAGTTTTACTGGTGGTTTTGTGCAGGAATTCCCGGCATTGCTGGCACTGCGTGTGGTTGAAGGTTTCGGATTTTTACTGATTACCTTAAGTGGTCCTGCTTTTATCCGCCAACTGGTTCCGCTCGAGCAGTTACAAGCCAAGATGGGGCTATGGAGCGCCTATATGGGAGGCGGAATGGGAATAGGCTTGCTGTGTACGCCATTCCTGATCAATAGTATGGGCTGGCAAGGGGTTTGGATATGTTTCGGGATATTATCACTGGCTTTGGCAGCTGTGATTTACAGGGTTATTCCCGCAGTGCAGACCCATACCCAGTTGGTTGCAGTATTTGATTTAATTAAACTGACTTTAAAACATCCTCCAGCCTGGATTCTGGCCGCTATTTTTGGTGTATATGCCGGACAATGGTTGAGTCTGGTGGGATTTTTGCCCAGCATTTATCAGCAATATCAAATTCCTTTAGCCGTGGCAGGAGCCTTAACGGCAATCGTGGCGATTGCCAATGCTGTTGGCACCTTTGTGTGTGGTTTAATGTTACAGCGTGGTTTGCGGCCTCAAACTTTAGTCCAAACCGGTTTTGCCACCTTAATGGTCTGTGCCCTGAGTTTTTATCTGTTACGCGAATTTTTGCCCTTTATTCTGCAATTTATATTGGTTTTGAGCTTTTCATTATTTGGCGGTTTGGTCGCAGCGGTCGTGTTTTCTCAAGTATTAAATTTTTCCGCAAAGCCGATTGCCATTACCACTACAATAGGATTAGTCTTGCAATTTTCCGCCACATCTCAATTTCTGTTGCCGCCTTTGATTGCCTCAATTGTACTGGCCACAGGTGGATGGTTTTGGGTGGGAATTTTAATGGCAAGCCTATCCCTGATTGGCATGCTTTTAACCAGAATTTTATTTCGAAAAGCTGCATAAAGTGTGCAGATCAAGCCTGTCAATCATCCGTTGTCAGGCTTAAGAATAAAAAATCAAGAATGACCAATAAACAGGGTTAATATCCCTGCTGCAATTAAAGGGCCGACAGGAACGCCGCGCAATACTGCCACACCTGCAACCGTACCAATCAGCAAGCCTGCAACCACGTCAGGCTGATTGCTCATCAGTTTGACTCCGCGTCCACCTAGCCATGCGACCAGTACGCCAATGGCGATGGCAAGTAAGGATTTAAAACTCAAGAAGGATTTTAAAATGGCATCGCCGGGAATTTTGCCACTGGCAATCGGAGTCAGAACGCCAATAGTTAAAATAATGATGCCAATATTTAAACCATGTTGTTGCAGATAGGGAAAATATTCACTCAGCGGGGTAATGCGAAAAACGATCAGTACACCTGCAGCAATCGTTACGGCACTATTATGGCTAAAGATACCACAGGCCAATAAAACCAGCAGGACAATCAGGTTTAAATCGAGATGGGACATTATTTCAAGGGAGAAATTTATAAATCATTACTATTGTATAAGGTTTTGATGGAAGATTTGCCCGAAAAAGCAGGAACAATAAAAATACCCCTCATTTCAGTATAGAATGCGCATTCCGTGAGAGTAAAAGGTTAGGTCTATGTTGTTGGAAAAGATGTTGCAATCCCAGGGTTTTGGTTCGCGTAAACATTGCCAGCAGCTCATTAAAAACGGAGCGATTGCCATTCAAGGGGAAGTCATCAGCAATCCAAAACATAAACTGGATTTAAAGGATTTAACTTTTACGGTCTATGGTGAAACATTTGATTATCGGGAAAAAGTGTATATTGCCTTAAACAAGCCGCAAGGTTATGAGTGTTCACATCAGGCCACCCATCATTTTAGCGTATTTGATTTATTTGATGATGTGCTGATGAATCGTGGCTTGCAGTGTGTGGGTCGTCTAGATCAGGACACCAGTGGATTGTTGTTATTGACTGATGATGGACAATTTCTACAGGCCTTAACCCATCCGAAAAAACATGTGGCCAAAGTTTATCGTATGCAAACCGCTGATGCTGTAACGGAAGAGCATATTCAGCAGTTAAAGCAGGGAGTGGAATTGAGCAATGAATCGGGTATTTTTGCCGCGACTGATATCATTCTACTGGCTGAACATGAATTGCAGCTGACTATTCATCAGGGCGTTTATCATCAGGTCAAACGCATGCTGGCCGCAGTGGGGAATAAAGTAGAGCGATTGCATCGTCAGCAGATTGGCGCTTTGGAGTTAACAGATTTAGAAGAAGGGCATTGGATCTATTTAAGCCCCGAACAGGTGGAATTAGCCAAGACAAGAATGACAGCTTAATTGTTATTTCAGGAAACAATGATAGGTTTGGAATTCATCATCTTTGACAAAACCCATTTTTTGATAAAGCTGATGGGATTGATAATTATTCTTTTGCGTTTGTAGGCTGATACGTTGAGCGTTTTCATGACGTGCAAATAAAATCGCAGTATCGATGAGCTGTTTGGCTGAACCCTGACGACGAAAAGTCGGGGTGACGTAAACATCATCCAGAATGTAATAGGTGCTACAGGCGACTGATGAAAAGCCGAGATATAACAAAATAAAACCGGTAAAAATATCATCTTTTACATGAATGAAAATGATGCTTTCCTGATTTTGAAATCGCTGCTTTAAAAATTGATAAGATACATCCAGATTAGAAGAAGCACCATAAAATTGACGGTATTCATCGAATAAAACAGCAAGGGGGTGTAAATCTTCTAAAGAGGCGCGTCGTACGATCATGCGATACTCCATGCTTTTTTTTTTATAGTCTTTGCATGAAGCATACCTAAGTTTTTATGAGAATTTTTCTAAATTTTGTTTGTAAATGCGACAGTGTTAAGTTTTGTCACTTTCACCCAAAATGGCATTCAGTTCTTCAAAAAGGTCAAGATGGTCGTCATCCAGATCGAAGTCCTGATCATGAGAAACAGCCTGTTCTGTAGAGCTGTTTGAAGGGTTTTGTTGTTGCTTTAATTTTCGGATTTTTTGCAGTTGATCAAGGTTAATATTCTGATTTTCAATAGAAAATGGAATAGATTTTGTTAAAACAACTTGTTTGAAAAATAGTCGGACTGCTTGTGCTGGCGTAATGCCCAATTGTTTAAATACTGCAAAAGCATGCTTTTTTTCTTGGGAATCCAGTCGTATTTGATAAACTTCGGTTTTTCTCATGATTTTTTAAATACGTCTAATTACTTAACTTTTCAGCATTTATTTTAATCAAATTGAATGTAATTTCAATATTCATACGTTCGATTTACCAAAATATTTTGTAATGACAAAGATATTACAACGTTAGGTCAAAATGGGATGAAAAAGTCATGTTCTGTCCACTCAGGGGATCAATAAATGCAATATGTTTGGCTAACAGTTGCAGTGGTGCAGAAAAATCATCTTCTCTTTTATGTTGTACTGTTGGATAAAATGGATCGTTTTTAATGGCAATGCCTAAACTGCTTAAGTGCAGCCGCAGTTGGTGTTGCTTGCCGGTGGTTGGTCTTAGCTCATATTTTCCCCATGCTCTATCATGTTCGATCAGATCAATCTCTGTTTCACTATTTATTTTGCCTTCAACCACTTGCATGGTATAGAAGGGTTCACCTTTTTCCATACGATAACGTGTATAACATGGAAATGTTAAAGTGGCATGAAACGGTGCAATAGCGTGATAGGTTTTTTTTACCTCACGTTTGGCGAACATCTCCTGATAGATTGCACGGCTGGCAACCTGTTTTGAGAATAAAACCACACCGGCAGTTTCGCGATCTAAACGATGAATCGGGGTTAGAAATTCATTGCCGGTCTGTTTTTTTAATCGTACCAGCAGGGTTTCCTGTACGTATTGCCCCGTCGGACTGATGGTTAAAAAATGTGGTTTATCGATGACCAGCAAATGTTTGTTTTCAAATAAAACTTTATGTTCAAACGGAACGGGTATTTCATGGGCTAAAAAACGGTAATAGAACACATGACTATTTTCATTATAAGGTGCATCAACCGTTAAGATATTGCCTGCGGCATCATAAATTAAAGCGTCAGTAAAACGTTGTTGCCATTCAGCAGGCTTGATATGCGGAAATTGCTGACAAAGATATTGATATACACTGTCTGGTGCAGTAGAGGTTTTAGGAAGAAAAACTTTACTTGCGCTAACACCATCAATCATGGGCGGAAGAAATTCAGTACTGGTCATGTGATTTGTCGTAGATCAATCTGCTGTGCATAAAATCACTGCTATTTACAATGAAATGCAGGAAAAGTTCCATATTTGGAAGTGTGAACATGGGCAATAAAGCGGTGCGATGCTATCATAATTGTTCTTTTGAATCTTGTCGTGAGTAATATGCAGTATTCATTTAATTTGGCTTTAAACAATGAAGACGATACCCAAAATTTAGCACAGGTTTTGGCGCAGCATTTTACAACGGGTGTAATTTATTTAATTGGTGATTTAGGCGCGGGTAAAACCACACTGACACGCTATTTTTTGCAAAGCTTAGGCCATCAAGGGGCGGTAAAAAGCCCCACTTATACCTTGGTGGAACCGTATAATATTCATGGAAAAGACATCTTCCATTTCGATTTATACCGTTTAAATGACCCTTATGAACTGGAACTGATGGGCATTCGTGACTATTTGGAAACGCTGAATGCGCTATTTTTATTTGAATGGCCATCCAAAGGTGGCGATGAAATTCCACAGCCTGACCTGATTATCAATATTGAAAAGTCTGAAGATGAACTGATGCGTACTGCTAGTTTAAGTTTCTCGTCTGCAGCATTAAACCAAGCATTAGAGAGCCATTTTAACAATGCGTGATAATTTAAGCGAACGTCGTATTCATACCCTTAATCCTGCACTGGCGAACCAGATTGCAGCAGGTGAGGTGATTGAACGTCCAGCATCGGTGGTCAAAGAATTATTAGAAAATTCAATTGATGCAGGTGCGACGGAGCTTATTATTCGGGTTGAGCAAGGCGGCAGTACCCTGATTGAAATCATTGACAATGGTCATGGGGTTCATCCTGACGATTTGGCTTTGGCCGTCATGCGGCATGCCACCAGTAAAATCCAGACAGCAGAGGATTTACAGGCCATTGTTAGCTTGGGTTTTCGTGGTGAAGCTTTGGCATCGATTGCTGCGGTGTCACGCCTGACCCTGATTAGCAGTCAAAATGATGAAGGTATCGGTTATCAGGTGGAAGTGAATGGCACAGCTTTTGATCATCAGGAAATTCAGGCGGTTGCAGCACAAAAAGGCACCCATATTCGGGTGCAGGATTTATTTTTTAATGTGCCCGCACGTCGAAAATTCTTAAAAAAACAGGCGACGGAATTTGGTCATATTGAAGAAATCGTGCGCCGTCTGGCATTGACCCATTTCGATATCCGTTTTGTATTGGAGCATAACAACACTATTCGTCTCAATTTACCGGTTGCAGATAGCGGTGAGCTGCGTTTTCAGCGTGTGCAGCAGCTCTTGGGCCGACAATTTACCGAAAATGCGTACTGGATTGATGCTGACAGTATCAATATGCGCTTGTCTGGCTGGTTAGGGCATCCCTCAGATGCGCGTGCTCAAGCCGATTTGCAATATGTGTATGTGAATGGTCGGATTGTCAAAGACAAAACGATCTCACATGCCTTGCGTATGGCCTATGATGGTATTTTGCACGGTCATCAACATCCGGCGTATTTGCTGTTTTTAGAAGTTGATCCTGAAAATATTGATGTCAATGTGCATCCAACCAAACATGAAATCCGTTTTTTAAACCAGCGTGAAGTACATGAGTTTGTACGTCATTTTGCTAAAGAAAAATTGTCTGAATTTCAAACGGCCACAGCAGAACTGGCTTCGGCCATGAAAAGGGATGAAGCAGACCAGATTGCTGCGCTGCAGCCGCAACCACGTTATCAGGAACAATTTCAACTGCATAAAGCGGTAGATGCGTATACGCCACAACCGGAAGCGCAAATTTCCACCGATTTGCTCAGTGATTTTAATGCCAGCAGTCCGCAAACGGTACATTATGCTTCATCTCCGGCTGCAAATAGCTATGTGGGTTCACAACAGCTGAATAATGCCCTGAAAAGCTATCTGGCACCGTTAAGAGAAGAAATTGATACTGCTTCTTCTCAAATAAATAGCCTAAGTAATAGTGATAATATTGAAAAGCTGCAATCGACCTATGTAGATGAGCATCCACTCGGGATTGCAATTGCACAGTTACATGGCATTTATATTCTGGCACAAAACTCTGAAGGCCTGATTATTGTCGATATGCATGCCGCACATGAACGCATTGTGTTGCAGCAAATGAAAGCCGCATGGGATAAGCCTGAATTCTGGACATCACAACAATTGCTGATTCCTAAAGTAATTAGTATTAGCCGTATGCAAGCCATGCGGGTGGATGATTTAAAAGAACAGTTGGCACGTTTGGGCTTGGAAATAGATCAATATGGCGATGAGCAGGTGATTGTGCGCGGAGTTCCTGCCATTTTGCACAAGGCAGATTTTGCTGCTTTGGTTCCTGAATTGCTCAATGATCTCGATCCCAATGATGAAGCACAGGGATTGTTGCAAAAGCGTGACCAAATTTTAGCAGGTATGGCCTGTCATGGTGCTGTACGTGCGCATCGTATTTTAAGTCTTTCGGAAATGAATGCCTTGCTGCGCCAGATGGAACAAACCGAATTTGCCAGTCAGTGTAACCATGGACGTCCAACCTGGCGTGCATTTCCACTTTCACAATTAGATAAACTTTTTGCTCGAGGAGAGTAGTTGTACATGTCGAATCAATTGCCGGTCATCAATTTAATGGGACCAACTGCAAGTGGTAAAACCGCTTTGGCATGTGAACTTTATGAGCAGGGTCATTTTGAGCTGATCTCTGTTGATTCTGCGCTGGTTTATCGAGATATGGACATTGGTACCGCGAAGCCAACGAAAGAAGAGCAGGCACGTTATCCGCATCATCTAATCGATATTATCACTCCATTAGAAGTGTATTCGGCCGCCCAGTTTGTAGAGGATGGCTGTAGCTTAATTGATGATATCCATGCACGTGGTAAAACACCTATTCTGGTGGGTGGTACCATGCTGTATTTCAAGGCTTTATTAGAGGGATTGTCAAGTAATTTGCCCAGTGCCGATTATGCAGTACGTGCAGAAATTGAGGCTAAAGCGGAGCGTGAAGGCTGGGAGTCGGTTTATCAGGAATTATGTGAGGTTGATGCTCTGGCGGGGCAGAAATTTAAGGTCAGTGATAAACAGCGCATCATTCGTGCTTTGGAGGTATTTAAGCTGACTGGACAGCCAATTACAAAACTACAAGCTGAACAACCCAAAAATATACCATATCGCTACACATTTCATAATCATGCCTTATTACCTGATCGTGTAGAATTACACAAGCGTATCGAACAACGGTTAAAAATCATGTGGGATATCGGATTTTTACATGAAGTGGAAGGGCTGATTGAAAAATACGATTTAAATGATAATTTGCCATCCATGCGCTCAGTTGGTTATCGTCAAGCTCTAGAATTTATACAAAAAAGTGATCTAAGTATCAAAAAACGACAGGAAATGGAGGATAAGTCTTTATTTGCAACACGACAACTGGCAAAACGTCAATATACTTGGTTAAGATCTTTGCAAGAATCGCATAATTTTAAAACATATTTGACGGTCAAGCAGGCCCAAGAAGACTTGCGAAAGTGTTACGGATAAAGCAAAATTTAATAACTATCTTTTTTATAATTTTTATTGAGAAATAAAGATAGTTTTTTGCGCTGATTTTTAATTTTTTGGAGTTATAACATGTCTAAAGGTCAAACTTTACAAGATCCGTTCTTAAATTCTCTCCGTAAGGAACGTATTCCTGTTTCTATCTTCCTTGTGAATGGTATTAAATTACAAGGTCATATTGAATCATTTGACCAATATGTAGTTTTGTTAAAAAATACTGTAAGCCAAATGGTTTACAAACATGCGATTTCTACAGTTGTTCCTGCACGTAATCCACGTCCTGCTGGTGCTCCTGCTGGTGCTCAAGGTGCTGGCGGTTTTGGTGGTGGTCAGCCTCAAGGTGGCTTCGGTGGTCAAGGTGGCTTCGGTGGTCAAGGTGGCTTCGGTGGTCAAGGTGGCTTCGGTGGTAATCAAGGTGGTTTCGGTGGTCAAGGTGGCTTCGGTAGCCAAGGTGGTTTCGGTGGTCAAGGTGGCTTCGGTAGCCAAGGTGGTTTCGGTGGTCAAGGCGGCTTCGGTGGTCAAGCAAACCCAGGTTTTGAAGGCGAAACAAAATTTGAAGATTCTCAAGACGATGAAAATAATCGTTAATTGTTAATTCTTAAAAGCCTCTCTTTATGAGAGGCTTTTTTATTTTGAAGCAAATGAATGGACTAAAGACTGTAGACAATTCATCTATGCTTGCTCAATTTGGGCATAAATTTATATATGAAATATCAATAAACCTTAATCAGTTTTCTTGTGGGTAATAAAAAACCAGTTGCTTAAACAACTGGTTTTTGGGCTCAAATCAATTGAGGCTTATTTATTTTTTTTACGGTCTAGATTTGGGTCTTTGACTTCTACAAAGGCATTACTACGAATTTCACGTAACCAGCTATCCAGTTCAGCATCGAATTGACGTTCACCCAGAATTTGACGTGCCATGCGTTGTTGATATTCACGCGTCATATCTTGTTGGCGCATATCTGTAACCTGAAGAATGTGCCAGCCAAATTGAGTCTGGAAGGGTGCACTGATCTGACCGACAGCCGTGTTTTTCATTTGCACCTCAAATTCAGGTACCATAACGCCCGGGTTCACCCAACCTAAGCTGCCGCCATCACGTGCAGAACCTGGATCATTGGAAAAAGTTGATGCCAATACGGCAAAATCTTCACCCGCTTTTAAGCGGTTATGGATACTGTCAATTTGTTGTTTGGCATTTTCAGGACTTACTACTTCCGAAGGCTGAATGAGAATGTGACGTGTCTGGTATTGCGATACGATCGCTTTTTGCGCACCACCTTTACGTTCAATCAATTTTAACACATGAATACCGTCTCGCACTGGAATCAGGTCTGTAGTCTGACCTTCTTGCAACGTACTTACACGGGCTGCCAGTTCAGCCGGGATATCAGACAGGCTTCTAAAGCCCATATCTGCACCCTCCACTTTAACTGTCTTGGTAGTGAACTTTTGGTCAATCGCTTTAACATCATTGCTGTTATTCAGTTCAGCTTTGACAAGTTTTGCAGTTTTTTCTAAGGCTGCTTGGTCATCACCAGATACACGGATATGAATAACATGCGCTTGGTTCCCTAAAGCGGCTTGACCTTGTGGCGTCTTTAAGAAGTTTTCTACATCCTGATCGCTAATTTTAATACGGGACATCACCACTTGTTGACGCAGGCGATTAATTGCTAAATCTTCTGCAATGCGATTGCGCAAGGATTCGTAAGTCCCCGGTGCAATACCATCAAGCTTTTGCTGGAAGGCTTCTAAACTTTTGCTTCCAGATTGACCTGCAACCTTAAGCACAGCTTCATTCAGTTCTCTTTCATTCGGCTTAATATTGTAGCGTTTAACCTGTTCAAGTTGTGCTTGACGAATAATGAGCTGGTCAAGTGCCTGTTGCTGTAAATATTGTTCTGGTGGCAGCTGTTTTTTTTGTGTTTCTAATTGATGTTTGAGTTCTGCGATACCTTGTTCTAAATCACTTTTTAAAATGACACTGTTATCTACCACTGCAACCACTTCATCTGAGGATTGAGCAAATGTAGTCATTGATGAAGATAAGGCTAAAG
The DNA here is from genome assembly GCF_013420295.1 of Acinetobacter sp. YH01018. Taxonomy (NCBI): domain Bacteria; kingdom Pseudomonadati; phylum Pseudomonadota; class Gammaproteobacteria; order Moraxellales; family Moraxellaceae; genus Acinetobacter; species Acinetobacter sp. YH01018. The sequence continues at coordinate 183,696 of NZ_VOYL01000001.1, read as the reverse complement.
CAAGCGCAGTCGCTTTAAAAAAATGTTTTAACTGTATTGTCTTCATTAACGTTGTGTCCAAGATTGATTAATATTATTGAAACCTAAAATACGGTTTTCTAGTAAAGATGAAAGCTTGTTGTTGAAGCCGCCTAAGCCTTTGAGGCTAATTTCCGCCATAATGGCACGTTTGGGTGAAACACCATCATCGTTCACGTTGTCCAGGTCATTATAGTAAGAGCGGCCATATACCGAAATGCCCCAGCAACAGGACTCATAATTTACACCGAGTAAATACTCACGAGCGACATTATTGTCCATATCATATTGTGCATGACCTAAAATACGCCAGTTATTTGCTACAGGTTGAATGAATGATGCGACAACCTGATCATACTGGTCTTGACGGTTCGGAATGTCTTTGCGGTAGAAATAACCCAAATTATAAAGATTTCCCTGATTACCTGTGTAATACAATTGCAGATCACGCTGTGCATTATCACCATTCGACATCCATGCAGAATTTGCACCAACGGTGAAATTTTGTGACAGTTGGCTAGAGACACTTAAAATAGGGCCGGTACGACGTTCAGTATCAAACTGATCAGCTTTATTTTCTAGCGTTACCCGGCGATCTTCAAAAAAGAAGCTTTGACCCACGCTGGTTTTTAAGCGTTCTAAACCTACTTCATCAAACAGACTATAACTTAGTCCTAAAGACAGAAAATTATTGTCTTCTAAACGGTCATGTCCATAGAAACGACGTGGACTGAATAACTGATCATAATTGATGGAGGCAGGAGCCGAGTCAAAGTTTGGATGTCCATCCTGGTTTTTATACGGTGCATAGGCATAAAAAGCGCGAGGAGTAAGTGTTTGCAGATATTTACCTTCTTTTTCAAAGGTTAAACCGGTATCTAAAGTGAATTGGGGGACGGTGACGGTCTTTGTTTCATCTGATGAGCTAATATTCTGAGCAGCAATCGTATTTTGATCATATACGGTATTTATATTGCGCAGTGAAATCTCAGGAATCATAAATGACCAAGGAGTACGATAGTTGTAACGCACTGCAAAATCATTGTAAATACGGGTACCGCTTGGTTCGTTGTTTGGGCTATTGAAATCAGTAATATCTTTTTTAAAGTAAGCGGTGTCATTATTGAATTCATATTGCAAACCTAAGGGATTGCCAGTTTTATAATTCAATAAAAATTGTGGTAGACGTGCATAAGGGCGGTCTACAGATGAAACGGTATTATCGAGCGTTTGGAAATTTTCAACTTTGAGTTGCGCAGATAATCCTGGAATTCCATTGCCGTAATTGAGCTGCCAGGCACGGCGCAAGTTTAATTCTGTTTTTGAGTTGGGATTGTTATTTAAATCAGAGAAATAGTCTTTATCTGAAACATAGTTATATTCAATATTGGTAGAAAACTGGTTGTTGATTTGCCAGTTATGTAAGAATTGCAAGCCTTTACGGTCTTGGTCATTATATTCGTTATCTGCAGCCAAGTAGCCGCCCGATACTCTGCCAGTGCCGTAATTTTTCGTTAAATAGCGGAATTCGCCTTCAAGCATTGCGCCGCGATTACCGATATAGCGCGGTGTAAGGGTTGCATCGTAATTAGGTGCCAAGTTTAAATAAACAGGAACTGTAAGTTCTACGCCACCATCGTTGGTAAATCCAAAACCTGGGGTCAAAATACCGGTAGTGCGACGGTCATCAATCGGGAAGTTGAAATAAGGTACTGCAAGCACCGGTACTTCTTTGACATAAAGTTTGGTACCGCGCGTTTCACCGCGTCCGGTTTCTTTATTTAAGGTAATTTTATCAGCCTGAATTTTCCAGCCTGGTTTTTCATCGGGTGGACAGGTGCTGTAGGTAGCGTTATTCATCACCACCACATTTTCTGAAGTGCGGGTGATTTTTTCTGCACGGCCATGTGCATGCTGCTCTTCAGAAATATAAAAGCTGTTATTTAAATCGCCTTGCTGGGTCTTTAAGTTGTAATTGATCTGGTCACTTTGTGCCAGTAAGCCGGCTTGTGCCATTTGCACGCGACCTTGTGCATTTGCGTAGGTTTGGGTCTGGTCGATGGTGATTTTATCGGCACGAATTTTGCGGCCTTGCTGGTCAATTAATACATTGCCTTCAAGAACAGAGTCGCCATTCGGGTCAAAATGACCATAATCTGCAGTCACTGTAGATGTGGCATTGTCTGGATCTGCAGCTTTGGTCTCCGGACTGATTGGTGTAATCCAGGCGCCTTTGCAATAAGCAGAGCTCAAATACTGTCCCTGACGTTGTTGAGCTTCAGGTGCTGATTTGTCTACATAGTATTGTTCAAAAAATTGTTGTCCAGGATATGACTCCTGAATACTGTCTTTCATTTTTTGGTTGTCGACAGTCGAAGCTGGAATTGTAGATTCAGCATAGCTTGAGATCGAGCTGCCACATAAAAGGGTTAAAATAGCAGTCGCTAAAGGATTAAATTTAAACTGATGCTTCATTTGTATCATTAACCAAGTATGCTTAATCGCAATTAATTATTCTCGCATCATAGAGAAAAAGTTGATAAGTGGCTACACTTAGCACTTTAAAAACTCAGCCTGTATTAGAATTTATCGCAAATGAATACACAACGTGAACAATTGATACAAACATGGATTACATCTGTACTTGGTTCAGATCAATTTGAGACGCATTTTTTGGCAGGCGATGCAAGCTTCCGTCGTTATGCACGAATCAAATTGAATAATAAAACATTTATGCTCATGGATGCACCACCAGAAAAAGAAGATTGTGTGCCTTTTGTGACGATTGATGAATTTTTTGATCAGAATGGTGTGCGTGTGCCGCATATTGTTGCCAAAGACCTGGAACTGGGTTTTTTGCTACTCGAAGATTTTGGTGATGTCTTACTTTCGACCTTGCTGAATGAGCAAACGGTAGATACTTATTATGTACAAAGTTTTAAACAGCTGATTCAATTACAAGCCATTGATGGGACAAATCATTTTCCAAATTATTCTTATGAAAAACTGATTTCTGAAATGGAACTGTTGACCGACTGGATGTTGCCGTCATTGCAGATTCAGCCAACAGCAGAAGAAAGTGCCTTAATTAAACGAACCTTTGCTATTTTAGCCAACGCGGCTTTGGCGCAACCGCAAGTCATTGTACATCGCGACTTCCATAGCCGTAATTTAATGAAAATTGCAGGCGAAACCGATCTGGGTGTGATTGACTTTCAGGATGCTGTAATTGGTGCAGATACTTACGATTTGATTTCAATTACCCGTGATGCCTATGTGCAATGGAATGCTGACCGTGTTTATACATGGTTTAAAACCTTCTATGATCTGTTGCCTGAATCGGCAAAACAGGACCGTGATTTTGAGCAGTTTAAAAAAGATGCCGACATGATGGCGATTCAGCGTCATATCAAAATTTTGGGTATCTTTGTGCGTCTGTTCGAACGTGATGGCAAGTCTGGCTATTTAAAAGACCTACCTCGTGTGATGTGGTATTTACTTGAAGAAAGTAAGCCTTATACAGAATTACAACCGTTTATGCAGTTTATTGAAGCCAGGGTTATGCCGAAATTTGAAGCAAAATACGGTGGTTATGAGGTTGCTGCATAATGAAAGCCATGATTTTAGCGGCAGGGCTGGGTAACCGTATGCGTCCACTGACCCTGCATACGCCAAAACCCTTGCTGGAAGTGGGTGGAAAGCCCCTGATCGTTTGGCATATTGAAAAACTGCAAAGTATTGGCGTCACTGAAATTGTCATCAATACGGCCTGGTTGGGCGAAAAACTGGCCTCAGCTTTGGGTGATGGGTCAGAGTTTGGCGTCAATATCTTGTGGTCACATGAAGGTGAAGGACTAGAAACTGCGGGGGGGATTATTAATGCCTTACCGCTTTTGGGCGAAGAACCTTTTATTCTGGTCAATGGTGATGTCTGGACCACCATGGATTTTGCGACCTTATTTGATGTGAAATTGCAGGATGACCTTGCTCATCTGGTTTTTGTCGATAATCCGGCTCAACATCCCAACGGTGACTTTATCCTTGCTCATGGCCGGGCTTATACTTTTGATCAGGCACAGCAAGGTGAAGCACTGACTTATAGTGGCGTTGCGGTGATTCATCCTGCGATGTTTGCAGGCCTGGAAAATGGTAAACGACCACTGGCACCTTTATTAAAGCAAGCGATGCTTGAACAGCAAATTACTGCATCCAAAATGCAGGGTGTCTGGGTAGATGTTGGCACTCCCGAGCGATTAAATGTACTGGATCAACAAATTAAGCAAGGCTTGTACGATTAAGTGCATATTCACTAAGCACAAGCTACTGTGACTTGTTGTATAAATCGGTATACTTCCATTAACTTTTCGAGACGTTATTTGTATATGCACCAGTTTTTCAAAGAACTTAAGCAGGGTAGTCAAGCTTTGGGTTTGGAGCTTAGCGATGAGGCTTTAAATTTATTACTCAAATACCAGGATGCTTTGGTACTGTGGAATAAAGCATATAACTTGACCGCGATTCGTGATCCGAAAGAAATGCTGGTCAAGCATCTGCTGGATAGCTTGAGTATTTTGAAAGATTTGCCTCAAGGTCGTTTGCTGGATATCGGAACCGGTGGAGGTATGCCAGGCATGATCATTGCATTATGTCAGCCTGAGCGTCAGTGTGTGTTGCTAGACTCGAACGGTAAAAAAATCCGTTTCCTGAAACAGTTTATTGCCGATTTAAAACTAAAAAATGTGGTTGCCGTACAGACGCGTGTCGAAAATGAGGAAAGCATTCAGGAGCTGGGTCAGTTTGATGTCATTACCAGTCGAGCATTTGCCTCTTTAACTGATTTTGTTGCCGCTTCTAAACCTTTTATGCATGCGCACAGTATTATTGCATCGATGAAAGGATTAATCCCTGCGGATGAAGTAGAGGCTTTAAAAAATGAATTCAGTTTTGAGATTATTGAACTGAAAGTTCCGCGTTTAGACGAACAACGTCACTTGCTTTTATTGAAACATATTTAATTTTTTCGAAGGATTGGGGTCACCATGGCACAAATTATTGCGATTGCGAACCAAAAAGGTGGCGTAGGTAAAACCACAACCGCAGTAAATTTGGCAGCATCGTTAGCTGTTTTGAAAAAGCGCGTTTTACTTGTGGATATGGATTCACAAGGCAATGCCACGATGGGGTCCGGGATCCAGAAAAACGATCTTCTATATTCGGTTACTGATGTGTTGTTGGGTGAAGTTCCGATTGAGACTGCAATTACCAAATCAGAAGTCGGTTATAAAGTTCTCGGGGCTAACCGCGATTTGGCGGGTGTAGAACTGGCGATTGCCGAACAGGATGGCCGCGAATATATTTTGCGTGAAGCATTGCAAGAAATAGAGTCTTCTTTTGATTATATTATTGTTGACTGTGCGCCCAGCTTAAGTCTGATTACGGTGAATGCCTTGGCTGCCGTACACGGTGTAATGATTCCGATGCAATGTGAATACTATGCTCTGGAAGGTTTGGCGGATTTAACCCAAACCATTGACCGTATTCAGCAAGCCCTAAATCCGGATCTGCAAATCGTGGGCGTTTTGCGCACTATGTACGATGCACGTAATGCTTTAACCCGTGATGTTTCAGAAGAGCTGGAGCAGTATTTTGGTAAAAAACTCTACGATACGGTGATTCCGCGTAATGTACGTTTAGCTGAAGCTCCTGCACATGGTTTGCCGATTATCTATTTTGAAAAAAGCTCCAAGGGTGCAGTTGCTTACCTGAATCTGGCAGCTGAAATGTTAAAGAAAAGTAAAGTAAAAAAAGGAAGTAACGCATGACCACAAAAAAACGCGGATTAGCAAAAGGTCGTGGTCTGGATGCCTTGCTTGGCTCAATCCAGAAAGAAAAATTACAAATGGAAGCTCAAGCGTTAGATCATGGTCAGCTGAAACAGATTAATGTCCATTTACTCAAGCGCGGTGAATATCAACCGCGACGTTTTATTCATGAGCAAGATCTTCAGGAACTGGCAGCATCGATTGAAAAGCATGGGGTGATGCAGCCGATTGTGATTCGTCCAATTGATGATGAAAAGCATCCCTATGAAATTATTGCCGGTGAGCGTCGCTGGCGTGCAGCACAACTGGCGGGTTTGACAGAAGTTCCTGCAATTGTTCGTGATTTGAATGATCAGGTTGCCATTGCCTTGGCATTGATTGAAAACATTCAACGTCAGGATTTAAACCCGATCGATCAGGCGATGGCACTCCAGCGTTTTCATGAAGAATTCGGTTTAAGTCATCAGGAAATTGCTGATACTGTCGGTAAGGCGCGTACTACAGTCAGTAACTTGTTGCGTTTACTGACACTGGCTGAATCGGTAAAAGACTTCATGCAGCAAGGTTTGCTGGATATGGGGCATGCGCGTGCTATTCTGACTTTAAAGGCTAAAGATCAGCTTAAGGTTGCAGAGCATGTGATTGAGAAAAGTTTATCTGTACGCCAAACCGAACAACTGGTGCGCGACTTGAATACGCCAAAACAAGAAAAACCGAAAGCTGAAATTGCACCCGATATTCAGCAACTGACACAGCGTCTGGCAGAGCGTTTCAGCGCAGATGTGAAAATTGATCATAATAAACAAGGCAAGGGGAAGCTTGTCATTCAATACCATTCACTTGATGAATTGGATGGGATATTAAATATCTGCTTTGCAGAATAATTTTTAAAATTTTTATTGGGGAAAACATATGTGGGAATTAGTTAAGGCGGGTGGGTGGCTCATGCTTCCCCTTGTTTTATGTTCAATTTTTACTGTAGCAATCACGATTGAGCGCTTTATTCGGTTAAAAAGAACAATGATCTTGCCTAAGGTATTGCTGTTAAATCAGGTGCAAAATATTGATATGGTCATGCAGCAGTTAAAGCAGGATCAAGCCTTACAAAGCAGTACTTTGGGGCGCATTTTTATGGCGGGTTATCAAAGTAAAAATCAAAATGAACAATTTGCCCGTGCACAAATGGAAACCACTGCTTCTCAAGAAATTGGTTATCTGGAAAAAAACATCAACTTCTTGGGAACCTTAAGTGCGGTAGCACCACTATTGGGTTTGTTGGGTACCGTACTGGGTATTATCGAATCCTTCTTGGTGATTGATTTAGGCACCAATAGCAATCCTACTCTAATGATTCCGGGTATTTCAAAAGCGTTGATCACAACGGCAGCCGGGATGTTTATTGCCATTCCGGCACTGTTTGCCTATCGCTATTTTCAGCGTTTGGTACAAGAATATATTGCAGAACTTGAACAGCAATCGACCTTATTTCATGCAGCGCTTTTCTATCAAAATTCTACAGATGAAGAACAAGATATTAGAAAAGCAGGTTAAGGTGGTGAAACATGAAATTCAAACGCACACAAGTTGAAGATATTCACATTAACCTGACACCCATGATTGACTGTTTGCTGTTTATCCTGGTTTTTCTACTGCTATCCACCACATTCAACCAGTTTAGCCGCATGAATTTAACCTTGCCGGATGCGCAAGGGGTGCCTCCCAAGCAGTATGATCATAAAATTGAAGTGGTGGTAGATGCTTCTGGACACTATTCCATTAATGGACAATCGATTGCCAGTAAGGAAGTGGTCGACTTAAGTACCGCAATTAAACAGATTTCCAATGACCGGCGTGATTTAATGTTTGTCATTGCTGCGGATGCCAAGGCAACGCATCAGGATGTGATTCGTGTGATGGATGTAGCAGGACAGTTAGGTTTTGTGAACGTCAATATTAGTACCAAAGTTCCGTCTAGGGGTTATGAGTGAAGCAAGATTTTAAGGTCTATCTGCGTCTTTTAGGATATCTGAAACCTTTTTGGGGTGTGGCAATACTGGTTTTTATCGGTTTTGCAATTAGTGCAGCGACTGAGGTTTCCATTGCGAAATTACTGGAAAAAATCATTACCGCCATCCAGCACAGAGACCAGAACTTTACTTCTATATTTCCTTTTCTGGTTATTTTATTGATGTTTTTTCGCGGTCTAGGTTCCTTTATTGGAGGCTATTATACCGCAGTCATCTCACGTAATCTGGTGTTTAATATCCGTCAGGAAGTTTTTGGAAAATTACTTAAACTTCCATCGCAATATTATCTGGATAATACCAGCGGGCATATCACCGCTAAAATCATGTATAACGTGGAGCAATTAACGGCTGCTTCATCTGAATCTCTAAAAACGATTGTACAACAAGGTTTGATTACCCTCGGATTGTTAGGGTATCTGTTATATAGCAATTGGCGACTTACTTTTATTATTCTGATTTTTGCTCCACTGATGGGGTTGCTGGTTCGCAAAGCATCCAAACGTATGCGTAAATTATCCCTGCAAGTTCAGGACACCATGGGGGATGTTAACCATGTGGTGCAGGAAACGGTGAATGGGAATTTAATTGTTAAGGGTTTTGGCGGGCAGGAATATGAACAAACGCGTTTTCGTGAAAACTCGCTGGAAAACTTAAGACGCGGTTTGAAAATGGTGGTGGTGCAGCAACTGAATAGCCCGGTTGTGCAGTTCATTATGTCCATTGCCATGGCAATTATCATCTGGATTGCATTACGTCCGGAAATTTTGCGGGATACCAGTGCAGGTGAATTTGTTGCCTACATTACAGCAGCCGGTATGTTAAGCAAACCGATCAAGGCATTGACGGATATCAATGAAAAGCTGCAACGTGGTATGGCTGCTGCACATTCCGTTTTTGAATTGCTGGATTTGCCGGAAGAGCAAAATGCAGGCGCTTTAACGCCAGTGCTTAAAGGTAATATTCGGTTTGAAAATGCCAACCTGATTTATGCAGATGGGCATCACGCGATTCAGGATTTCAACCTGAATGTCAAAGCGGGCGAAACCATTGCATTGGTCGGTCGTTCAGGTGCGGGAAAAAGTTCTCTGGTCAATTTGCTGGTACGTTTTCAGGAATTGAGTTCTGGCCATATTTATCTGGACCAGCAGAATATTCAAGATATAGACCTGCATAGCTTGCGTACACAAATTGCCATGGTGAACCAGCAGGTGGTATTGTTTAACCGCACTGTACGTGAAAATATTGCCTACGGCCAGCTTGAAAATGCGACCGATGCAGACATCATTGCGGCCGCAAAAGCTGCCTATGCACATGACTTTATTATGGCCTTGCCACAAGGGTATGACACGCAACTGGGTGCACAAGGCTTGAACCTTTCGGGTGGACAGCGCCAGCGTATCGCCATTGCACGTGCCATTTTGAAAAATGCACCGATCCTGATTCTGGATGAAGCCACCAGTGCACTGGATAATGAATCAGAGTATTTTATCCAGAAGGCATTTGATGCAGCCATGCAAGACCGGACAACCATTGTGATTGCCCATCGTTTATCCACCATTGAAAATGCGGATCGCATTGTGGTGATGGATCACGGTAAAATTGTCGAACAAGGTACGCATGCAGAATTGATTGCCCAACATGGAGCTTACTATCAATTGCATCAGCGTAATTTCGAGGAACACTGATTTATGTCATTCGCACAATTTATTCAAGATGCTTGGAATAGACAGGCCAAGTGGTTGATTGTGCTTAGACCTTTGTCATGGATTTATCGTGGTGGGTTTTTACTGAATAAAAAACTGTACCAATGTGGCGTTAAGGCCAGCTATCAATCTCCAGTTCCGGTAATGGTGATTGGTAATATTACCGTTGGTGGCAGCGGTAAAACGCCGCTGCTGATTCAGTTGGTTAATTATCTACAAAGCCAAAATGTCCGTGTCGGTGTCATCAGTCGCGGTTACGGTGGAAAAGGACCATTTCCAGCCTATGTGGATTTGGAATCGCTCCCCGAGATTGTGGGAGATGAACCCTGCCTGATTGTGCAGTCAACTGGTGTGCCCATGGTGGTAGGTTCAAACCGTCAGCGTAGTATTGAATATCTGTTGTCTAAACATGAGCTGGATTTAATTATCAGTGATGACGGTTTGCAGCACTGGGCTTTGGCACGCCAGATTGAGTGGATTGTGCTGGATCAGAATCGTGGTTTGGGTAATCAAAAGTTATTGCCTGAAGGATATTTGCGCGAACCGCCAAGCAGCTTAACAACAGCGACGGTCATTGAGCATGCCAGTCAGCCCAATTCCGAACTGAATATGCATTTAGAAGTCGCTGCGCCTTATTTGCTGAATGATGCGGAAGATGAAAGATCTTTTAATCCGGCGGATAATTTTTATGCTGTCGTGGGTATTGGTTTTCCGCAACGTTTTTACAGCACCCTGGATTCCATGGGGATTCACCAGTTTCAGTGCCATGAATTTCCTGACCACTATGATTATGAAATTACGGATCTGCAGTTTGAAGATAACAATCCTATTATTACCACGGAAAAAGATGCGGTAAAACTGCTGCCCCTATTAAAGCAAAATCCAAATTTTAAACGGGAAATCTGGGTGGTTCCTGTTGAAGCAGTGCTTTCACCGCAATGCTACGATGTCTTGCATCAACAGTTACAGCAACTTGGCATTCCAATCTCTTAAGGTTCATTGTTTATGAAACATATTGTTATTCCAGCACGTTTTGCAAGTTCCCGTTTGCCGGGCAAGCCGCTATTGGAAATTCATGGTCGTCCCATGATTCTACGAGTGGTCGACCAGGCAAAAAAAGTGGCTGGTTTTGATGATTTATGTGTTGCAACCGACGATGAGCGTATTGCAGAAGTTTGCCGTGCAGAAGACGTGGATGTTGTCATCACCAGTGCAGATCATCCCTCTGGCACAGACCGTTTAAGTGAAGTTGCCCGCATTAAAGGCTGGGACAGCGAAGACATTATTGTCAATGTACAAGGTGATGAACCTCTGCTTCCGGCTCAATTGGTGCAGCAGGTGGCTCAATTACTGGAATCGCAACCTGAATCTTCCATGTCGACCCTCTGTGAGCCGATTCATAGCCTGGAAGAGTTCCAGCGCGACAGCATTGTGAAAGTGGTGATGTCCAAATATAACCAGGCTTTGTATTTTAGCCGCGCCACGATTCCTTATGACCGTGATGGTGCCAAACAAGAAATGCAGCAATTACATCAACGGGCATACCGTCATTTGGGGCTGTATGCCTACCGTGTGAATTTGCTGCAAGAATATGTGTCCTGGGATATGGGTGTGCTGGAAAAACTGGAAAGCCTGGAACAATTACGTGTACTGGAAAATGGTCACCGTATTGCGATTGCGGTTGCAGAAGCCAACTTGCCACCGGGTGTAGATACCCAGGCAGATCTGGACCGTTTGAATCAGATGGACGTTTCCTGCTTCGAATAAGGTGAATACTTCCATGCAAGATAATGTTGTGGCACAAGTCTACCCATGGCAGCAAACGGTTTGGGAGACCTTGACCGGACGCTTTCCCAAGCTGGGGCATGGCCTGCTTTTTTACGGCAAAAAAGGCTGTGGCAAGGAAGCTTTTGCCCAATATTTTTTGGCTTGGGTGTTATGTGCCAATCGTCATGAAAACAATGCCCCTTGTGGTGAATGCGGCAGTTGTTTGTGGTTAAAGTCTGATACCCATCCCAACTATGTCCATATCAGCACGGATGAAGACAATAGAAAGCAGAATGCCAAAATCAAGATTGAAAAAATCCGTGATTTATTGCCCTTTGTGCAGCAAACCGTCGATGGCTGGCGCGTGATCGTGATTGAACCGGCAGAAGCCTTAAATATCGCTTCTGCCAATGCTTTGCTGAAAACCCTGGAAGAGCCGGGTGAGCGGGTGGTAATCATCCTGCTGGCCGATCATTACTTGAAACTTCCAGCCACGATTCGCAGTCGTTTGCAGCATTTTGCGCTGGACCGTATTTCTTCTTCGCAGGCCGATGCGTATTTAACCGAGCATTTACCCAATTTAGATCAAATGCAAAAACAACTGTTGATGAATTTATCTAATCAGATGCCATTACAGGCCATGCAGCTGGCTGAAACGGAATGGTTAAATAAGCGGCAGGAATTTTTAACGGACTGGCAAAAACTGGTCACGCAAAAAAATATGCCGATGGCGATTGCGACCAAATGGAATAAGGCGCTGAGTTTTAGTGAATTTTCACAAATGTTTGAATACTTGTTGTCCGATTTAATTTGTGTCAAGCTCAGTCAGCAGGTTAAAAATTCCGATCTGGATTTGAGTGCATTATCCAAACACTATACCTTGGAATTTTTATTTGTGGTTTATTCTGATTTGCAGCAAGCTAAACAATATATTGAGCAAAATGTACAAAGCAATTTAGTGCTTGATCAATTGTGTATAAAACTAATGAACATTTAAATATTTTTAAGGGGAATAAAAATGCAACCACGTATGGGCGGTATTATTCATGCCAATATCCCGGATATAGAAACTTTGTATGCCAGCTATATGCCTTATGTTGTTGGTGGAGGATTGTTTATTCCGACCAAACAGCCGGTTAAGCTTGGTGAAGAAGTGTTTGTGCTGGCAACCTTACCCGAACAATCACAAAAAATTCCTTTAACAGGCAAGGTTATCTGGGTCTCCCAAAAACAAAATGGCATCAAATTACAAGGTTTTGGTATGCAATTGACCGGAGAAAAAGGCGTTTATTACAAATCAGAAGCTGAAAAGTTGCTTACAGGTCTTAAGTCTGAGGGTCGAACTAGTTACACTATGTAGATATTTAAAAGATTTAGGAAATCACTGTGTTTGTAGATACTCACTGCCATTTAACCATGCTGGATCTAACGCCTTATGATGGCAATCTGGACTTGGCATTAGCTCAGGCGCGTGAAGCAGGAGTATCCAAATTCATGACGATATCGGTTGATTTGGATGACCATATCGAGCTTGCTAAAATTGCAGCACGTCATGCTGATGTTGGGTACAGTGTCGGTGTTCATCCCTGTGAAGATCCGGCGACCATGGCACGTGCAACTACAGATTATCTGATTGAACTGGCACAGCCTGAAAAGGTCTGGGCGATTGGTGAAACCGGCCTGGATTATTTTCATAGTACCGATTTTATTGCTGAACAAAAAGAATGTTTTGCCCGCCATATTCATGCCTCACAGGCAGTAAAAAAACCGGTGGTGGTGCATACCCGTGCAGCGAAACACGATACAGTCGATATCATTCGGGCTGAAAAATCCACGCATGGTATTTTGCATTGTTTTACCGAAGATTGGGAAACCGCAAAAGCTGTGCTGGATTGTGGTTATTATGTGTCATTTTCCGGCATTGTCTCTTTTAAAAATGCGCAGGATTTACGTGATGTGGCCAAGCAGGTTCCACTAGATCGGGTGCTGATTGAAACTGATAGTCCTTATCTGGCACCGATGCCATATAGAGGAAAATCTAATGAACCAAAATACGTGCCTTATGTAGCCAAAGCCTTAAGTGATGTATATGATAAGTCTGTTGAGGAAATTGCTTTCATTACAATGCAGAACTTTGAAAACCTCCTTAATTTAAAGTAAATAAATTAAATTGATATAAGCGCAGAAGAGAATTACAGAGTGAAGATGGATCGTCAGGCTCAGTTTCGAGCAAGAGAAGCGTTGATTTTTCAGGTTGCAGAGCAGTTGCTGTTAGAAAATGGCGAATCAGGGATGACACTGGATGCGTTGGCAGCAGAACTCGATTTGGCGAAGGGAACTCTATATAAGCATTTCCAGAGTAAAGATGAACTGTACATGCTTCTGATTATTCGTAATGAGAACATGTTGCTCGAGATGATTAAGGATGCAGAGAAGGCTTTTCCCGAGCATCTGGCATTCTTTATGTTGCATCATTTACATCATCCTGAGCGCACGGTACTGTTCCATCAAATTGAAGAACGTTTGTCTACGACCGGTATTGGGATCAATCTACTATTTAGTGAACTGTATCAGGTCAGAAAACAGCGTTTACGGATTATTATCCGTATGACTGAAAGCTATCTGGAAAGCATTCAAAGCAGCATGTCGACACGCGATTACCTGGCCTCCATTTGGGCCCTGACCCATGGTGCTGCGGCTATTCTGAATTCCAGTTTTTACCAGCGTTATCTGGGGTCGCGTGACACATTGCGCGTGGCCTATATCGATCAGGCACTGGCAATGCCCAAACAGGTCAGTTCTGCGGAACAGTTTGCTTAAAGGTATGCCATGAAGCCAATCCAGCCCTTATCAATTCGTGGTTTTACCCTGATCGAGTTGATGGTGGTCATTGTGATTATGGCAATCATGGCTTCTTTAATTCTGACCAGTATTAACGGGGTAGACCAGCGTAAAGCCATGCAGGCACGGGAAGTGTTTATGATGGATTTACGCAGGATTAACCGTGAAGCCAATGATCAGGCCCGCATTTTTGCCCTGGATGTACACAGTACCACTGATGTATCACCGTTCCGTTATGGAGTGGTTGAATACATCGTTCCTTCCATTCAAGCCATAGCCCCGCAAATTGTTGAAGAAAACAAAAAATGGCAAGAGTATACGGAATTTACTCCGAGGGCTTTGCCGGAGCATGTTTCTTTTAGCATTACTTCACTCGATCATGCTTATGAAAATGCCAATAATGAAGATTTGCTGAATTCGAATGCCCCACAGCTGCTATGGCTGGGTAATGGCGAAGCCAAACCGGTACGGATTCAGTTTTATTTTGAGCAGCGACCGATTGGTGAGGAAATCGAGATTGATCATCTGGGCAAAATCAATGCAAGTTAGATACTCAAAACATCACTGCTCACTAGATAAAACTTGCAAACTTTCTTGCGAGGCAATACCGCTCAGGTCGAGTATTACTCGACTTAATTGTGTGCACTCCGAACATGGTTCGTCATCTTGCGCTCGGACGAAACGTTGTTTGCCTCATCGCTGCTCCTCAAGCATAGCTTTCGGACTTGCGGCACGATCGAGTAGTACTCGACTTAATCGTGCCTCAGGCTTTACGCTATTGGAGGTGATGGTGGCCCTGGCAATTTTCGCCACTGCTGCAATTGCCTTTACCAAAGTGGCGATGCAATACACTCAGGCGACTTCGAATGCCATTTTAAGAACCAAGGCACAATTCGTGGCCTTAAATGAAGTGGCGCTGATGGAGGTGAATCAGGAGTGGTTACAGGGAACCCAATCCAAACAGGTCACCCAGCAAGGGGAAACCTGGCAAATTGACAAATCTGCACAATCGACCATCAGTCCCAATGTACAACGCATAGAGGTACAGGTCAGTTTGTTTAATGCGGAAACTGGCAAGGTTGAATCAGGAGTGACCCATGTGGTTTTCTTTAACCCGAAGGCCAAAGCATGAAAAAGCAGACTGCGAAAAATAAAAAAGGTTTTACTTTGGTTGAACTTTTGGTGGCAATTGCCATCTTTAGTGTGCTTTCCGCATTGGGTTGGAAAGTCTTTGATTATTTAATTAAGGTCAAAGACCGTAATGCTGAACATGAGATTAATTTGGGTCAGTTGCAGGAAGGCTATCAGCAGATTCTGCGTGACACCGTTCAGGTTGTGCCACTGAATGCCAATATCAAGGGTGATATTCAGCCTGCTTTGGTTTTGCAAAATGGTCGATTTAATTTTAGTAAAACCGGGGTTACTGATCCTTTACAGCAGGGTATTTCGCCGGATGAGCGCGTGGAATATCAATATCGTGCCGATGAAAAGAAACTGTATCGGCTGAAATATCGCAATTTAAACAGTACAGGGCGGGATCAGCCTGAGTCCAGTGTGCTATTAAATGATGTCGACCAGTTTGAAATTGTGGTATTAAATCCGAATGAGCTTAATGCGTGGCCAGAGGGGCAGGCGGATTTAAACGATGCCACACAAAAACAGATCTTGCCGAAGGGCATTAAAATTAAACTGACCGTCAAAGATGTGGCTTATGAGTGGATTTTCAGTTTATTAAACACCGATTATTTAAAACAGCAGAATAGTACTTTGAATAACAATGCAAATAGCAATACAAATAATGCTACATCATAAGGTGTGACTCAATTGAACATAAAGCCGCAACAGGGTGTTGCCTTAATTACGATTTTGGTCATGGTGGCACTGGCCACCATCCTGGCTGCGACCATTGCCAAAAGACAGGCCAATACAGCTGAAAACACGGCATATTTAATGCGTCAAAACCAGTCACTGTTATATGCCAAAAGTGCTGAAGCCTTTTTTTCAGAGCTTTTGGTCGATGATGCGGAAAATGCCGGTAATATTGATTATTTGCAAGAAAACTGGGCCAAACCGATGCCGGCTTTTCCGGTAGAGGATGGTTTTGTTGCGGGGGTTCTAGAAGATCAATCGGGAAAATTTAACTTAAACAGCCTGGTAAATGCGGATGGTACGCCCAATCCTCAGGCAAAAGCCTGGTTTGAGAAACTGTTGCTGCGTGTGGGATTGCCGGAAAAGTTAAGTGAGGCGGTCATTGACTGGCAAGATGCCGATAACGAAACCATAGACTCGATGGGTGCAGAAGCCAGTTATTATCAGGGATTGCCACAGGGCTATTTACCGGCAAACAGCAAATTTCATCGTGTAGAAGAACTGAAACTGGTACGTGGCTTTGAAGGAAAAAAATATCTGAAAATTGCCGATTATGTGAGTGCTGCTCCAAATGCTGATAACAAGGTGAATATCAATACTGCTCCGGCAATGCTGCTGGCCAGTCTCGATCCCAAACTGGATATCAACGCGGTGCAACAGCTGTTGCAACAACGCCAAGCCAAGTTGGAGCATTTTTCCAGTGTGAATGAGTTATGGGGTATTGAGCCGTTTAGTCAGGTCGGTGCTGATGTGAGAAGTGAGACAAGCAATTTGCTAGATGTAAAATCTGCGTATTTTAAAGCCAAAATTGAAGTGCAGCTCAGCGGACGTAAACGCCAGTTCAGTAGTGATCTGGTACGAAAAGATAAGTCGGTGTATATCGCATCTCGTAGTATGGCTCCATTCTAATTAGATCCCGAGATATGATGAAAAATGAGAAACACATCCATTCAACGGCATGTGTTTCTCCAATGCTATTGAACAGTAAAATTAATGTTCAGAATTTCACTTTTGCTTTATAACTTTCACTTTTGCTTTATAATCAAATTTAATTCACAGATTTTTGATTGCATCACGGCACATGTTAATTCGTAAGTTATTTAAGTTTGAAAATGCTCATATTGTGCGAAACTGCACATCGGATCGCTGTAAGCGTTCGATTCATGGTCATAGCTATAAAGTTGAATTGTTGCTTAAAGCGTCCAAGCTTGATCATGGTCAAATGGTCTATGATTTCGGATTATTAAAAGGCGTAATCAAAGATATTTTTGACAGTTTTGATCATGCGATCTGCTTCTGGCAATATGATGATGCTGAATATATTGCCGCTTGCAAAAAATTTAGTGCCCGCTGGGTATCTTTACCTGTTTCACCTTCTGCAGAACAGTTCTCACGCATTTTCTTCTATCTGGCACAACAGGTGCTTGCATCGACCATTACCCAAAATGGGGAAGGCGACGTAGAGGTTTATTCGGTGATTGTGCATGAAACCGATACCGGTTATGCGCAAAGCTTTATTGAAGATATTGAAAATGAACAAATGGGTGTGCTCAGTCTTGACCAGATTGTATTTTCTGAACAGGTCCAAGCGGAATGGGCAGATCCTGGAATGTATGAAAAATTACAACAAGGCATTAAATTCCAGAATCCAGCGGTCGATCTTCAAGTACAAATTTGAAGAAAATGAAAAAAGTTTGGGCTGGTCAAAAAAAAATAGGAAGCAAGTATGTCTTTAACGGAACAACAGCAAGCTAAACTCGATAAAATCCAGTTAGATGCAAGTTGGAAAAATGCATTGAGCGATTTTTTGCTCAGTGCCAAAATGGATGATCTAAAACAGTTCTTGCTGACTGAAAAACATGCCGATAAAATTATATATCCCCCTAATTCACTCATTTTTAATGCCTTAAATACAACACCTTTCAACCGTGTTAAAGTCGTTATTCTGGGTCAGGATCCTTATCATGGGCCCAATCAGGCACATGGATTAAGTTTTTCAGTACAAAGAGGGGTTGCATTACCGCCATCTTTACGTAATATTTTCCATGAATTAAATACTGATCTGGGTATTCCTGTTCCCAAGCATGGCGATTTAACCCGTTGGGCTGAACAAGGTGTGTTATTGCTCAATGCGGTATTGACTGTTGAAGCAGGACAACCGACATCACACCAGAAACGTGGATGGGAGGATTTTACTGATCATGTGATTGATGCTTTAAATGAGCAGTGTGAACATATCGTGTTTATCCTTTGGGGAGCCTATGCACAACGTAAAGGACAACGTATCGATCAAAATAAACACCTAGTATTGAAAGCTGCACATCCTTCTCCTTTGTCAGCAAATCGTGGTGGTTTTTTTGGTTGTAAAGTATTTTCAAAAGCAAATAATTATCTGAAACAAAATGGCATTAAGCCGATCAATTGGCAGCTGGACGCATGACACAATCTCCTGAACTAAAAAGTTATCATCCTGATCTGATTGTAGAGGAAGCAATCAACGGCTGGCGCATTGTTCGCCTGAATCGGCCGAAATCTCTACATGCTCTGGATGAATCTATCGTTACTGCACTCTTAGAAGTGTTCCAAGATTTTCACCATGATGATGCGGTAAAAGCGATCTGGCTGGATTCGACCACCCCGAAGGCTTTCTGTGCTGGTGGTGATGTCCGTAAACTTCGTCAGTTGGTCATTAATGATGAAGTTGCAACCGCAAACAAATTCTTTGAACAAGAATATGCGCTAGATTTATTGCTGCATAACTATGCCAAGCCAGTACTGGTTTGGGGTGAAGGTTATGTAATGGGTGGTGGTCTGGGCCTGTTTATGGCTGCACCATTCCGCCTGGTGACGCCTTATTCGCGTTTGGCAATGCCTGAAATTAATATCGGCCTGTATCCGGATGTCGGTGCGACACGCTTCTTGGCCGATCGAGGCGCGATTGGTCTGTTTACTGGTTTAACTGGTTCCATTATGACCTCTGCCGGTGCATATGGGATTGGCTGGGCAACCCATATTTGTGATGCACAGCGTGATAATGTGCTGGACAAAGTGCTGAATATTGATTGGGGGCATTATCCGGCAGGAGATTTTCGTGCCATTGATGATACTTTAAACAGTATGCACCGTCCGGTAGGTCCCGGACCTTTACAAAATTCACTGGATGTCATTCATAGCGTTTGCCGTGGGGTGAACTTTGAACATGACTATGAATCTATTATTGGGCTGAGTGATGCACGCAGTGATTGGCTTCGTCAAGCGAGTGAAAATCTGCAAAAAGGTTCGCCTACTACAGCAGCATTAACCTGGTTATTATGGCAGTGGGGCAAGCGTGTTCATTCTTGGAATGAAGTTTTTGAGCTTGAAACGCAAATCTCCAACTGGAAGATTCGTCACCCTGATTTCGTCGAAGGTGTACGGGCGCGTCTGGTTGATAAAGACCTGTCTCCGGAATGGATAAAAGGCAGTGATTTCTCTTTAAAAACCATCTTGTCTGACTGTCCGCCTGTGACCAATATTCAAAGCTGGAATGATCTGTTGAAGCATTACGGTATCATCAGTTAAGCAGATGACTGATGCTACACAATTGACTGACGAATACTGGATGCAGTTTGCGTATGAGCAGGCTGCTATTGCCGCTTCAAAACAGGAGATTCCTGTGGGTGCAGTCATCGTCAGTCAAAATCAGATTATTGGCGCAGGACATAATGCACCCATTTCTTTAAATGATCCCACGGCTCATGCTGAGGTTCAGGCTTTACGCCAAGCCTGTACAAATCTGAATAACTACCGATTACCTGAAGATGCGGTACTTTATGTGACTTTAGAGCCGTGTACCATGTGTGTTGGGGCTTTGATTCATGCACGGGTCTCCAAGGTCGTGTTTGGTGCAACTGAACCGAAAGCAGGTTCCTTAATTAGCATGCGTCGATTATTTGAAACCGGTTACTACAATCATGTTTTCGAGTATGAGGCAGGGTGTATGCAAGAACAGTGTTCCCAGCAGCTCAGCAATTTTTTCAAGATGCGCCGTGAGCAAAAAAAATTGCAGAAGTTACAAGAAAAATCTCTAAATAATCAAAATCATTAATTAAAATCATATAAACTATAATGACAATGAGTATTGTCAATAAAAATCAGGATAAGTCATGAATTCTATTCAAGTAAAAAAAGAATTTAACGCACCCATCGATCAGGTTTTTGATTTGCTATCAAAGCATGCCACCTACAATGTGGCTTTTGCACCGATTCAGGTTGAACGGATTAAAGACTCCAATGATCCTGAGCGTCCGGATGGTGTGGGCTCGGTACGCCGTATGGGTTTTGGTCCCGTCAAGCCTTTACGGGAACAGATTACCTTGCTGGAACCGAATCAGCGTATCGAATACCAGATTGTGAAAAACCCTTTGGTAAAACACCATTTGGGCATTATCGAGTTTGAGGCTAAAGATGATGACAAAACCTTGGTCACCTATACCATTGAATTGCAGGCACGTGCACCTTTTATCAGTAAATTAATCCTTGCACAGCTTAAATCTGCGATTAAACTAGGTTTTTCGAAATTAGCTAAAACTGTATAGGGTAAAGTGGAAAATTAATGACAGTTCAAATTATTACCATAGATGGGCCGAGTGGTTCCGGGAAAGGCACACTTGCGGCTAAACTGGCAGCACATTATCAATTTCATCTGCTTGATTCGGGTGCTCTATATCGTCTGCTCGGGCTGTCATTACATCAACAGGATTTACTTGATTGCCTGGATTCTGAACTGGAGCAATGCGTAAAAATTGCAACAAATTTAGACATAAAGTTTGTTACAACTGAGTCAGGTACGGTGGTCCAGCTTGATGGTGAAGACGTTACTCAAACCATTCGTACTGAACGAGTAGGAGAGTTTGCTTCAAAAGTTGCGGTAGTTCCTGAACTTAGAGCGGCGCTATTGGAGCGTCAACGTGCATTTGCACAAGCCCCGGGGCTGGTTGCAGATGGTAGAGATATGGCAACGTCCATTTTCCCTGAAGCGCAAGCCAAGATTTATCTGACTGCATCGGCTGAATCCCGAGCGGAGCGACGAGTAAAGCAGTTGCAGGGGATGGGGCTAGATGTTAAAATGAACGACATTTTAGCTAATATACAAGCTCGAGACAAAAGAGATATGGAGCGCACGGTCGCCCCACTCAAACCGGCAGCAGATGCATATATTATTGATAGTTCAGAATTGAATATCGATGAAGTATTCAAATTGATGACCCATTTTGTCGACAAGCAGTTAGCCAATTAACGAATTTTCAGCAAAAGCATAGCTAGATCAGTTTATTACGGACTATGTGGAAGCTTAATTAAACCGGCCTTGTCTGATCCAAGACCGCTGACTTATCAGGTATATCATGACCGAATCTTTTGCAGCCCTCTTTGAAGAAAGCGAATTAAACCTCAACGTTGAAAAGGGTGCAGTCATCCAAGGCGTTGTAGTAAATATCGACTCTGACTGGGTAACAGTTGACACTGGCCTTAAATCAGAAGGTATTGTTGACCGCGCTGAATTCTTAAACGACCAACGTGAACTTGAAGTTCAAGTTGGCGATACTGTTGATGTTGTTGTTGAAGCTCTTGACAACGGTATGGGTCAAACAGTTTTATCACGTGAAAAAGCGAAACGTGCTGAAACTTGGACTAAACTTGAAAAAATCTTTGAAGACGGCGAAATCGTTACTGGTGTTATCTCTGGTAAAGTTAAAGGTGGTTTCACTGTTGACATCGGTCCAGTTCGTGCGTTCTTGCCAGGTTCTTTGGTAGACACTCGTCCTATCCGTGATACAACTCACCTTGAAGGCAAAGAGTTAGAATTCAAAGTAATCAAACTTGATGCTAAACGTAACAACGTTGTTGTATCTCGTCGTGCTGTTATGGAAGCTGAATCTTCAGCTGACCGTGAAGCTCTTCTTGCTCAGCTTGAAGAAGGTCAAACAGTTACTGGTACTATCAAGAACCTTACTGATTACGGCGCGTTCGTTGACCTTGGCGGTATCGATGGTCTTCTTCACATCACTGACATGGCTTGGAAACGTATCAAGCACCCTTCAGAAGTTGTTGAAGTTGGACAAGAAGTTACTGTTAAAGTACTTAAATTCGACCGCGAACGTAACCGCGTATCTTTAGGCCTTAAACAATTAGGCGAAGATCCATGGTTAGCGATCATGAACCGTTATCCTAAAGGTTCTATCGTTAAAGCGCGCGTAACTAACCTGACTGACTACGGTTGTTTCGCTGAAATCGCTGAAGGCGTTGAAGGTTTAGTACACGTTTCAGAAATGGACCACACTAACAAAAACATCCACCCATCTAAAGTTGTTCAGATCGGTGACGAAGTTGATGTTATGGTTCTTGAAGTGGACGAAGAACGTCGTCGTATTTCTTTGGGTATCAAACAAACTCGTGCTAACCCATGGGAAGAGTTTGCTAAAGACCACGACAAAGGCGAAAAAGTTTCAGGTACGATCAAATCAATCACTGATTTCGGTATCTTCATCGGTTTACCAGGCGGTATCGATGGTCTAGTTCACTTGTCTGACATCTCTTGGAACGAACAAGGCGAAGAAGCGATTCGTCGTTACAAGAAAGGTGACA
The DNA here is from genome assembly GCF_013420295.1 of Acinetobacter sp. YH01018. Taxonomy (NCBI): domain Bacteria; kingdom Pseudomonadati; phylum Pseudomonadota; class Gammaproteobacteria; order Moraxellales; family Moraxellaceae; genus Acinetobacter; species Acinetobacter sp. YH01018. The sequence continues at coordinate 161,025 of NZ_VOYL01000001.1, read as the reverse complement.
CTGTTGAAGCAGTTATCCTGTCTGTAGATGCTGAAGGTAACCGTATCAGCCTTGGTATCAAACAAATGAACAGCGATCCGTTCAACGATTTCTTGGCTGCTAACGAACGCGGTGCGCTTGTTAAAGGTACTGTAACTGCAGTTGACGCTCGTGGCGCTACTGTTAAGTTAGCTGACGAAGTTGAAGCGACTCTTAAAGCATCTGAAATCAACCGCGACCGCGTTGAAGATGCAACTAAGTTCCTTGAAGTTGGTCAAGAAGTTGAAGCTAAGATTATCAATGTAGACCGTAAATCTCGCTCTATCAACTTGTCTATCAAAGCGAAAGACGAAGCTGAAGAGAAAGAAGCGGTTGCTAACTTGAAAACAGCTGCAGCTGGTCAAGACAATGGTCCTAAGACTATTGGTGATTTGATCAAAGCTCAAATGGGTAACTAAGTAGATGTTAAAATGTATTGTTAATGTAAATTAACTAATACTTTTTACACAAATACTGTAAACGGTAGCGTAGTATTAACTTATTACGCTACCGTTTTGTATTTAAACAGGTTATTATCGTTTCATCTACAAAGTAGCTTGATAATTAAAGAGGTCGCAGATGACTACTGAAGCACTGAATAAGTCTGACTTAATAGAGCGAATTTCCCTAAAAAATCCACACTTGGCAGAACCTTTGGTTGAAGAAGCTGTTAAGATTATGATTGATCAAATGATAGCCGCATTATCATCTGATAATCGTATTGAAATCCGGGGTTTTGGCAGTTTTGCTTTGCATCACCGTGATCCACGTTTGGGGCGTAATCCTAAAACAGGTCGATCTGTTGAAGTAGCTGCGAAAGCAGTTCCGCATTTTAAACCTGGCAAAGCATTGCGTGATGCAGTAAACGAATCGGTACAGTAATAAAAAATTTATGGGGTGTTTATGCGTTACATTTTAGTCGCATTGCTCATTGTACTTTTTGGCTATTCATTGGCTCTTGTGCTGCAAAATGGTACTGAACTTTCAGTTGACCTATTGTTTACACAGGTACCGGCAATGCGTTTAGGTTTATTGCTGTTATTAACCTTGGCATTAGGTGTGGCATTGGGTTTGTTGTTAGGGGTACAAATTTTCCGGGTATTTCAAAATAATTGGGAAATTAAGCGACTACGTAAAGACATCGAACATCTTCGAAAAGAACAAATACAGGCGGCACAACTGGCAGCAGCTGAGGCAGCAGCTCATAGCAGACATGAAAAAACAGTTTTAGACATTCATTCGAATGATCGTTCGTCTAATCCCTTATAGTGCTGTGTGTTAGTGATAATGTTTGGGTTTTAGCCAGCCAGCTTGAAACCGAAACATTGAATAAATTTTGGGACACCCTAAAGTAAATGCTTCAGGGTGTTTTTTATTTTTACAAGCTAACCTTATAAGGAAAATTTAAAGCAATAACGTCAATGAACTAATTTTTTATCACTTTGTTAAACCTTGGAATACCTTTTATAATAAGCTTTCTTTTTTGTCTGAGCGAAGGTAAGTCTCTTGAGTATCATTGTTGCACTGGATGCTAAAAGCCAATATGACGCATTAACGATTGCAGAGCAGTTAGACCCTGCATTATGTCGGGTGAAAGTTGGTAAAGAGCTATTTACTCATGAAGGCCCAAATGTGGTAAAGGCATTACATGACAAGGGTTTTGAAGTTTTCCTGGACTTGAAGTTTCATGATATTCCCAATACTACGGCTCAAGCCGTATGTGCAGCAGCAGACCTAGGTGTTTGGATGGTGAATGTGCATGCATCAGGTGGCCGTAAGATGATGGAAACCTGTGTAGAGCGCTTAAAAGCGGGTAACTATAATACGCAGCTGATTGCAGTGACTGTGCTGACTTCAATGGGGCGTGAAGATTTAAAAGATATTGGTTTAGATGTTGAACCATTTGAACAAGTGCAACGTCTTGCAAAACTCACTCAGGAAAGTGGTCTGGATGGGGTGGTCTGTTCTGCTCAGGAAGCCAAAATGCTGCGTGAAACTTTAGGACAGGGCTTTGCTTTAGTCACTCCGGGCATTCGTCCGGCGGGTGCTGCGGCAGATGACCAAAAACGTATTGTCACACCTAAGCAAGCCATGCTGGATGGTTCTACACATTTGGTGATTGGACGACCAATTACCAAGTCGGACAATCCGCGTCAAATGCTAAAAGATATTTTGGCGACCTTGTAACTTTACACCCTCTCCCTTGCGGAGCAGTGCTCCTCATCTCCCAAAGGGAGAGAGAACGTCCCATTATTGTAAAAATGGACAAGTTCTCCTTCTGGGAGAGGAGGTAGGTGAGGGATAAATATAAAAATTAAACTGCTGCCAGCACACTCACCAATATGGGTGCTAGTATAGAAAGAATAAAGCCGCTGACCATGGCGTGTGGAATAAAATCATTGCCACAGGCCTGTTTTACCATCGGCAAAGTGACATCCATTGCTGTTGCTCCTGCTGAGGAAATTGCAGAGCGTGGATAACGCCAACCGATAATATACATAAACACAATTGCCAGAATTTCTCTAAACAAGTCATTCATCAGTGCAATACTGCCAAGATGGGCATTTTTGAGTTCTGTGACCACAATACCGGTCATGGAATAAAAGCCATAACCTTGGGACAGCATGATGAGATCTTTTAAACTGATGTCTTGAATCAGTGTAGCTGTAACGAAAGCACCCAGTAGTGAACCGACTATACAGCCCAATGGCACCAGTAAAATTTTCCAGTTCAGCCAGGATCGGTCTAAGGGTGAATAGGCAAGATCCAAGCCAATCATGAACATGAACGCCAGTAATAGGTTCCAGGTACTTATATGCAATGTGTAGCCCATGTAGGCTGTAGATTCAGAAAGTACATAACCTAATAGTAAGGCAATAAAAGCATAACTGATATTGATCAGGGATTTGCTCACAAGGCTCATAGACACTTTGCCGTGACTCGGTTGATAACCCAAAAGCCTGAATAACACATAACAGCAGAGGAATGCGCCGAGGCTGGTGAGTATGGCTAAAACAGCGGCCTGATTCAGGATTTGCCAAGGCTGAGCAATCGTATGTAATGTTTGCCTAAACTCAATGGCAATAGCAATCAGCAGAATATAGGTAAAATAGGGCAGAATCTTAAAAGCAAATAGGTAAAATAGGGCAGAATCTTAAAAGCAAGATGCACAAGCCAGTGAGGTAAGCGTCTTGCCAAAACAAATCCGAGCACTAAACAAAGCAGTAACTGGAAAATCAACCAAAAGGATTGCATAAAGAATTAAGCAGCTAATAAATACCTGTTTATTATGACCGTTAAATATTTAGGCTGCACGACTTCCAGCTGTTTTATTTAGCAGACGGAAGTCAGCAGGATTAAGCTTTTTTGTCTGTAGCCAGTATTTCCAGGTATAAGTAGGCCACAGGGCAAAGTTCTTGCCGCTATCTTGCTGGTACCAGCTCACACAGCCAGATTGCCAGACTGTGCCATCAAGCAATTTTTGTATACGCTGGTTGAATCGGTCTTGTACCTGATCTTTAACCACAATGGCATGACTTTGCGTGTTTTTAACCAGTTCAATCATTTGTAGAATATAGTTCACCTGAGATTCAATCATAAAAATCACGGAGTTGTGTGCCAAAACCGTATTAGGTCCCAGCAACTGAAATAAATTGGGAAAGCCTTTGGTACACATCCCATAGAAGCTTTCTGCACCCTCCTGCCAGGCACCGCGCAAATCTTGTCCGTGTTCACCACTACATTGAAATGATTTTAGATAGATGCGTGGATCGGTAATAAAACCGGTTCCATAAATTAAGCAATCAATCTTACGTTCTTTGCCATCTTTGGTAATGATGCTGTTTTCAGTAAATTCCTGAATAGCCTCGGTCACCAGTTCAACATTGCTTCGGTTAAAAGTGGGATAGTACTTATTGGATACCAAAATACGTTTGCATCCCATGATGTAATCAGGTGTCAGTTTTTGCACCAGATTTTTGTCTTTGACCTGAAACTTGATAAAAGCTTCTGCCAGTTTTTGGGTGTATTTCATCACTGCAGGTTGAACAATGGGAACCACGCGAGATTCATTGGACCAATATAAGCGTGCCCGGTGCAGTTTCCTAAACCAGTCTAGTTTTTTAAATAATTTCTTTTCAACATTCCAATAGCGGCGTTCATCTCTAGGAATGACCCAAGCCGCAGTACGCTGGAACACATAGAGTTGCTTAACTTTAGCTGCAATTTCTGGAATGTATTGAATTGCACTCCCACCTGTCCCAATTGAAGCAACATTTTTGTCTGTCAAGTCATATTGGTGATCCCATTGTGAGGAATGAAAAACTTTACCCTGAAACTTTTCAATGCCCTTGATATGAGGGATATGGGGTACATGTAAAGGGCCGGATGCAAAAACCACAAATTGAGCAATTAAAGTTTGTTCATTATTGAGGATGAGTTTCCAGTCACAACTTTGTTCATTGTATTGGGCAGCCAGAACTTCACGATTAAATTGGCAATATTTTTCCAGGTTAAAGCTAAAGCCAGTGACTAAATCTTGTATATATTTAAAGATTTCGGGTGCTTCAGCATAGCGTTTTGACCAGTCGCTTTTGGGGGCAAAAGAAAGGGAATACATATGGGACTGGACATCACAGGTTGCACCGGGATATTGGTTTTCGCGCCAGGTTCCCCCTACATCACTGGCTTTTTCCAGGATCACAAAATCATGCATATTGCTTTGTAGTAGACGTATAGCCATCGCCAAACCGCCAAAGCCTGCACCAATGATAGCGATTTTTGTTTATGTTGGCATAGATTGCTGCAGTGTTTGATTGTGCATTTTTTATTGGCCTTATTGCTTCTATTATTTTTGTATCTTATAGCAAGGGTGAGATAACCGACATGATAGCCATGACAGAAAAATTGATAGTTTCGGCAATTTGCAAGCATGAAAAATTATAGTAAAAATTAAGAGGTTATTTTGATGTGATCCTGCTATGAAACGTTCCATTCTCGGCTTGATGTATTTAATTCAAGGCATGCGTAAAGCTGGGATTGCTGTTGATCCAAAACTTCAAAGTATTGGACTGCGTGCGGATGCATTGGATCCTAGCTCAATTATTCATCCAGGTCTGGAATGGGATGTGCTTAAAGTTATTGGGCAGGATGTGGCACCAGAAAAAGGTTTGTTTATTGGGCAGCATTATGCACTTGCGGGTTATGGTCCTTTACTGATGTTACTGGTTACCAGTGAAAATATCCGTACTGCTTTAGAGCAGGGGATTCGCTATCAGGCATTAACTCATTTAACAGGCGTGTTAAGTTTAAAATATAAAGCTCAAAAGGTGGCTTTGTGCTATGTACCTGAAGATTTAAACAGTGACCTCGGACTGTTGCGAGCACAATGTGAAATATCGGGAACTTATAAATTTATTCAAGATCTGTATAACATGATGGGCTTAAGTATTCCCCGAATGCAGATTGAACTACCGTTTGTGCTGCCTGAAAATCAGCAGGATCTAGATGTCTATCAGGATTACTATGGTACTGAATTACAGTTTGCTGCTGAGTCGGCGGCATTCTGGTTTGATGATGCCGTGTTAAATGTACAAATTCCTTCAGCAGATAAAATGACCTTTAATCTTTATGAGAGCAAATGTATTGCTGAGTTGGAGCGTTTAAAGATGAATAAATCTGTACCCTCCCTGGTGCAGCGTGTGCAAGATTATCTGGAGCTGCAAGCAGGTGTAATGCCTAGCATGGCAGAGACGGCACAAGCGCTGCAAATTCCAGAACGTACGTTGCGGCATCAACTGCAACAGTTACAAAGCAGTTATAAACAGATACGTGAACAATTGATTAAAGACAAGGCATTAAGATTGATGGAATATAAAGAATATTCCATTGAAATGATTGCAGAGTTGCTGGGTTATTCAGAGCCTGCAGCTTTCAATCATGCCTTTAAACGCTGGTTTGGACAAAGTCCACGCCAGTACTTTAAGTAGTTTTGTAAATAGCCTAAGTATATTAATGCCAAAGTGTTATATATTTCACCTCAACCTTCGCTATACTTTCAATAGCCTAAAATAGTATTCAATCCTATGTCAGATTTAAATTCTAAGCACAGTACAGCCTTTATTCCCTTATCACCTGCGGAGCGCTATGCACAGGCCATCGCGTCTGGTCAGTTCATGCCGGATGAGGCGCAGGCGCAAGCTGTACATGAGTTGGATCGCGTTTGGCAAGAGTTGATTCAGCGTTTCAAAGCTTCAAAAAAAGCGTTTCGCCGTTTTCGTCGTCAAACCTCACCACGAGGTGTATATATGTGGGGTGGTGTAGGGCGAGGTAAAACCTGGTTAATGGACCAGTTTTTTGAGTCGATTCCGTTTCGCCGTAAAACGCGCATGCATTTTCATCATTTCATGCAACATGTACATCGTGAGCTGAATAAATTATCAGGGCAGCGAAATCCGTTGGATCAGGTTGCAGACCAGATTTACCAGCAGGCAGTGGTCATCTGTTTTGATGAATTTTTTGTTTCTAATGTCACAGATGCCATGATTCTGAGCGAGTTATTCCAGAAACTCTTTACCCGTGGCATTACCTTGGTGGCGACTTCAAATATTGCACCCGATGGTTTATATAAAAATGGAATCCATCGTGACCGTTTTATACCTACCATTGAAATGGTGAAAAAACATTGTGTAGTTCTCAATGTGGATGCCGGCGTGGATTATCGTTTACGTGTGCTGAAACAGGCACAACTGTTTAAACATCCATTAACACATGAGCATAAACTCTGGATTGCGCAGCGCTTTACTGCTTTAACCCAGACTCAAACCCAATCTCAAGAACCGATTATCATCAATAACCGTATTGTTGAAACCATTGGTCATACTGAAGATGTGTTATGGTGTGAATATTCAGAGCTGTGTTTAAAACCGCGCAGTCCGGCTGACTTTATTGAAATCGCCAATATCTATAATACTGTACTGGTCAGTAATGTGCCGCATTTGACCGATTATCTATCGGAAGGTACACGCCGTTTTATCTATCTGGTCGATGAGTTTTACGATCGTGGGGTCAAACTATTGCTGACTTCGGAAGACAGTATTATTGACATTTATCAAGGCGAAAAACTGGCCTTTGAAATTGAACGCACACGTTCACGTTTACTGGAAATGCAGTCTGATGATTATCTGAACTCTGAACATAGACAAATACAGGGATCGGCCTCAGAAGCCAGCTAAAGATCAAGCGCCTAAACAGGCGCTTTTTTACATAAATTGTTTGAGTGTTTTATCGACATTTTGTTCTATTCGTGGCTTAATCTTTGCTCGACAGTGATAGAAATAGCGTTTTTGGTTGGTTTTAAAACAAAATTCTGCACTTAAGTCTAATTTCGACATTTTAAAAACTTTATAGACTATAAAAAGGTATTCAGGCAGATAATAATGTTGCATTTGTGATCTTTATTTTATTGAGTGATGTGTACATTCATTTATTAAGAAATGATCATTATTTAGGAATGTGATAATACTATTCAGCTAGGTATAAATCGGTATACTAGAATCTCTTGTTATAAAAAGTAGCAATATCAGGAAAGACAATGACTGCACGTATTCAAAAAGGCAAGTTAGCGATTGCTAAAGAACTTTACGATTTCATCGAAAATGAAGCATTACCAGGTTCTGGTTTGGACAGTGAAACATACTGGAAAAACTTTGAACAAGTCGTTGTCGATCTTAGTCCAAAGAACAAAGCACTATTGGCTAAGCGTGATGACCTTCAAGCTAAAATTGATGAATGGCACCGCAACAACAAATTTGAACTCGAAGCTTACAAAGCTTTCCTTACTGAAATTGGCTACTTATTACCAGAAGTAGAAGATTTCCAAATCAGCACAGAAAATGTAGATGAAGAAATCGCATTATTGGCTGGTGCGCAATTGGTAGTACCTGTGCGTAATGCACGTTACTGCTTGAATGCGGCAAACGCACGTTGGGGTTCTCTATACGATGCGCTTTACGGTTTTGACGTAATCTCTGAAGAAGATGGCGCGGAAAAAGGTAAGGGCTATAACCCGGTTCGTGGCGCAAAAGTTATCGAATTTGCTAAAAACTTCTTAAACGAAACCTTCCCTCTGGTAAATGGTTCACATGCAGATGCAACCAAATATGCGGTTGAAGGCAAAAAATTAGTTGTGACGCTAAAAGATGGTTCAACAACGAGTTTAGCAAAAGAAGGGCAATTTGTAGGTTTCAATGGTGATGAAGCTGCACCAACTGAAATCGTACTTTTAAACAATGGCTTACACGTTATTGTTGAAATTGATGCAACCAGCCCGATTGGTCAAACTGACGCTGCTGGCGTAAAAGATCTTGTACTTGAAGCTGCTGTAACCACCATTCAAGACTTGGAAGACTCTATCGCAGCTGTAGATGCTGAAGAGAAAGTTGAAGGCTACCGTAACTGGTTGGGCTTGATGCGCGGTACACTTTCTGAATCAATCGAGAAAAACGGTAAAACCGTGACTCGTACATTGAACCAGGACCGTACTCATAAAAACCTGATTGGTGGTGAAACGACGCTTCATGGCCGTTCATTGATGTTGCTTCGTAACGTGGGTCACTTGATGACAAACCCTGCGATCTTGGTAGATGGTCAAGAAATCTACGAAGGTATCATGGATGCGTTAATCACGCCGTTATTGACTTTTGCTGACATTAAAGGCGAAAACACGATCAAGAACTCGCGTAAAGGTTCTATGTATATCGTGAAGCCAAAAATGCATGGTCCAGAAGAAGTTGCATTTGCAGTTGAGTTATTTGAACGTGCTGAACAGGCACTTGGTTTACCTGCGAAAACTTTAAAAATCGGCATCATGGATGAAGAACGTCGTACATCTGTGAACCTGAAAAACTCTATCGCTCAGGCGAAAGACCGTACCATCTTCATTAACACCGGTTTCATGGACCGTACAGGCGATGAAATCCATACGTTTATGGAAGCAGGTCCATTTGTTCGTAAAGGTGAAGTGAAGTCACAAATCTGGTTCCCGGCTTATGAAAACCGTAACGTGATGATCGGTCTTCAAGCAGGTTTACGTGGTAAGGCGCAAATTGGTAAGGGCATGTGGCCAAAACCAGATATGCTTGCAGATATGTACAAAACCAAGATTGAGCATCCAGAAGCTGGCGCAAGCTGTGCATGGGTTCCGTCTCCATCTGGCGCTGTGATTCACGCGATCCATTACCATCAATGCAACGTGTCTGAGCGTCAAAAAGAATTGTTGAATACTCAGCCGTTATCATTAGATGACTTGTTAACTCCACCTTTAGCAACAGATACTAACTGGACTGCTGAAGAGAAAACTAAAGAGCTTGAAAATAACCTTCAAGGTATTTTGGGTTATGTAGTTCGTTGGGTTGATCTGGGTGTAGGTTGTTCTAAAGTGCCAGACATCAACGATGTTGGCTTGATGGAAGACCGTGCGACATTACGTATTTCTTCTCAACACGTTGCAAACTGGTTGCGTCACGGTATTGTAAGCAAAGAGCAAGTGGAAGAAGTGATGCAACGTATGGCTAAAGTGGTTGATGAGCAAAACGCAAATGATCCAGCTTACACACCAATGGCACCAGGTTTTGATGGCTGTGCTTACAAAGCTGCATATGACTTAGTCTTTAAAGGTGCTGAACAACCTTCTGGTTATACTGAACCGCTACTTCATGCATACCGTTTGAAATTAAAAGGTTACACAGGTGATTAATCCTGCGTAATCAAGCTACATAAAAAAGCCTCTTCGGAGGCTTTTTTATTGTCTAAAAGTAACAAAAATTCTTTTATTCTGGCACTTTAATACATTCAGTTATACATTAATCTTCAAAGCAAAATAACTAAAGGATTTGATGATGCAAGCTTATCAATTTAATGATGAACAATTTATAGCAGGACATTGGCTAAAAGGAACGTCAACCCATACGCTTCATAATCTCAATCCTTATACTCAAGAACTTATTTTAAAATTGCAGGCTGCCAGCCTTGTCGATGTGGATAGTGCTTATTCGGCTGCAGAGCGTAGTTTTGCTACCTGGTCGCAAACGCTTCCATCCAAGCGTAAAAACATTATCCTCCGAGTTTTGGATGTGGTCAAAATAGACGCGAAGAAATCATTGACTGGCTCATTCAGGAGTCTGACAGCACACGTTTTAAAGCCAATATTGAAGTAGATGCTGTATTGGGTATTATCAATGAGGCCATCACATTTCCTGAAAGAATGGAAATCCAGAAATTGCAATCTATAGACCCTACTCGCAAAAGCCATGTAGTACGAAAAGCGCTCGGCGTGATTGCAGTAATTAGTCCTTGGAACTTTCCATTTCATCTTAGTATGCGTTCTGTAGTCACAGCCCTAGCGATTGGAAATTGTGTGGTGTTAAAGCCTGCAAGTGATACACCTATTACAGGAGGAATGCTACTTGCCAAAATTTTTGAAGAAGCGGGTCTCCCTGAGGGGGTATTCAGTGTGGTTGCCGGTTTAGGTGGTGAAATAGGGGATTACTTTGTTGAGCACGATACCCCTAAAATGATTTCATTTACAGGTTCAACCTTAGTTGGAAAACGTGTTGGGCAATTGGCAGTTGGTGGTAGCCATCTGAAGCGAATAGCACTGGAACTGGGCGGTAATGCGCCTTTAGTGGTGCTGGATGATGCTGATCTGGATCTGGCAGTGGAACTCGCTGTGGTGGGACGTTTTTTGCATCAGGGACAAATTTGCATGAGTACCAATCGGGTGATTGTCGATGCTAAAGTTTATGATACTTTTGTTGAAAAACTGGTCATTCGCACTAAAAACATTGTCTACGGTGACCCTGAGCAAGAGGATACTCTCATTGGCCCGATTATTAATGGGGCACAAGTTGAAAAAATAAAACACATTATTGCTCAGGCACTGCAAGAGGGGACTAAACTTATCGTGAGAGGTGATATTCAAGATAATATGGTGCCACCGCATATTTTTATTGATGTCAATCCTGAATCCAGTTTAGCCAAAGAAGAAAGTTTTGGGCCAGTCTTACCGATCATTAAGGCTCAAGATGAAGCCGATGCTTTGCGTTTGGCTAATAACACAGCCTATGGGCTATCCAGCGCAGTATGTACCACCGATCTCGAGCGCGGAACTCGTTTTGCAATGCAGATTGATGCAGGTATGACACATATCAATTCCATAACCGTGGCAGATCAGCCGAATGCACCCTTTGGCGGAGAGCGAAATTCAGGCTTGGGACGGTTTAATGGACAGTGGATATTGGATGAGTTCAGCCGTACACATTGGTTAACGCTTCCGAATAGTCATGTGAAGTAGAAATGATGTGATTAAAGTTATAATGCAATAAGTTTTAATTTAAGTCTTATTGTATGTGCGCTAATTTTAAACCGCTTACTTTAAAGCAGCTTCGTGAGTTGAATCTTCCGGATATTCCTTTTGAATATCCGGATGAGGTCTATCCAAATTATGAGTTGCCCTTGCTGTTCAAATCAGCGCAAGGTTTGGAGTGGCGTAAGGTTGGTTTTGGGATGGTACCTAAATGGGCTGAAGATAAAACTATTGCCCTAAAAACCTATAATGCTCGAAATGAAACTTTGCTACAAAAACCGACATTTATAAATGCTGCTTCAAAATGCAAATTTGGCGTGATGCCGGTGAGTGAGTTTTATGAGTCAAAATATATTGAGAATAAGCCTCAACGTTGGGGGGTACGCCGAAAGGACGGCCATGCTTTTTATATTGCAGCGCTCTATGAAATTTGCCGAATTGGAGATGAAATTATTCGTTCAGCAACCATGCTTACGATGGATGCTATAAATCACCCTATGATGAAAGATTTTCATGAACCCGGAAATGTAAAACGCTCAGTGATTATTATTCCTCACGAGCGTTTAGAGGAATGGTTAAGTTTGAACTCACCAGATATTCATTCTTTCGTAGAAGGGTTTCCGGAGGTAGATTTTGAATGTTCACATGTTCCAAAGGCAAAAATCGAAAAAATTAGTCCCCAACTTAATTTTTTCGATTAAGCTTAGATGATTACGATAAATTTTTAAAAATATGTTGCAGGCTTTCCATCATTTTTTCAATTTGTAATGGAGTTAGGCCTTGGTAAGATTGTTTGAGAACTATATTGCTCAGATCTTTAATTTTCAGGGTCATTCGTTGTCCTTTCTCGGTTAAGACAACTCGGGTAATCCGGGCATCATCTTCACATGAATAGGTTTCAACTAGTCCTTCATCTTTTAAACGATAGACGATTTTGGTGGTGGTCGACATTTTGGAAATGACCATTTCGGAGAGGTCTGAGACGCTGGCATGAGGTTTGGATTTTAGTGACAGTAAAATACGGCGACGTGAATTGTCCAGACCATATTTTTTCAGTGCATGATCTAGTTTTTTTACACTTTGTGCATGAACTTGAGTAATCCAGTAGTAGGGGAAATCTCCTAAATCAAAATTTTCACCAGATAGAAGTAAAAATCTACTATATTTCTTGGGCATTGTTTATTTTCTCCCCATTAATTTTTTATTTATAATTTATTGCTTCAACATTTTTTAGAAAATGTAAAAAATGCATGAATTGTATATTATCTGTAAAGTCCAAAAGAAAAATTCAGTATTAAACCGAAATTTTAAATTTACAGCTCTATTACATTATCGTGATAAATTTTTAAAAATATGTTGCAGGCTTTCCATCATTTTTTCAATTTGTAAAGGGGTTAAACCATCGAATGATTGTTCCAAAACCACATTGGTCAGGTCATTAATTTTCTGAGCCATTTGTTGTCCTTTCTCGGTTAGGATAACTCGGGTAATCCGGGCGTCATCTTCACATGAATAGGTTTCAACCAGTCCTTCATCTTTTAAACGATAGACAATTTTGGTGGTGGTTGACATTTTAGACACCACCATTTCGGATAGATCTGACACGCTGGCACGAGGTTTGGATTTTAAAGCGAGCAAGATACGGCGACGTGAATTGTCCAGACCATATTTTTTCAGTGCATGATCAACATTTTGTACGTATTGAGCATGCACTTGACTAACCCAGTAATATGGAAAATTTTCCAGCTCAAAATTATCTGTAGATGGTAAAAACTTACTGTATTTTTTTGTCATCTATACTCTTCCCAATAATAATTGTTGTAATTGTATTTTATTATTGTAACTTATTTTTAATAAATTTAAAGTGAAAACGATATCTTTTAAAATATTGTAAAGTAAAACTTAAAAATCATTTGTTTACTTTCGAATTTAACCCGACTTAATGGGCTAAATTTTTAAAAATATATTTTAAACTTTCCATCATTTTTTCAATTTGTAGGGGAGTCAGACCTTCAAAAGATTGTTCCAAAACCACATTGGTCAGGTCATTAATCTTATGTGTCATTTGTTGTCCTTTCTCGGTTAGGACAACTCGGGTAATCCGGGCATCATCTTCACATGAATAGGTTTCAACCAGTCCTTCATCTTTTAAGCGATAGACGATTTTGGTGGTGGTCGACATTTTGGAAATGACCATTTCGGAGAGGTCTGAGACGCTGGCATGAGGTTTGGATTTTAGTGACAGTAAAATACGGCGACGTGAATTGTCCAGTCCGTATTTTTTCAAAGCGTGATCTACATTTTGTATATATTGGGCATGCACTTGAGTGACCCAATAATAAGGAAAATTTTCCAGAGAGAAATCTTCTGCAATAGAAGGTAAAAATTTACTGTACTTTTTAGTCATGGAGAAAAGCCTCCCTAAGATTGTTGTATTTAATTTGTTGAAAAGCGTCTTATTTAAATCCAATTTTGCCTAACAACGCACATTATTTTTATTGTTATTAATATATCTCAAGTTTTTTATATTGCAATAAGGAAACTTATATTTATAAATTTCCTTACAAAAAGAATTAAAATTGAGCATAAGGGTTAGAAAAGAGAGGGCATAGCTGTCTTGGTCTTGATGAAATCCGACAATATTTTGAACGAAATTCAATACGTGTACGAGGATTTCAGGATTTTGATATGTTCTGAAGATAACGTTGTTCTGGGGATGTTGTATTGTAAAGTGGCAGGCTGTGGCAGGCTGTGGCAGGCTTAAGCATTTCAAACTTTTGGGCAGTATGCCTGAACATGATCTTATTTATGAGGTATTGCACATCATCCTGTAAATTTTAATAATAGAATTAGAAGCTTGCCTATCTTAAGTTTAGCTATCATTTATTCAATTCAATAATCTTGATCATCCTTGATTCGAATGAAAAAGGTTGGGAAACTGGTCTTGTTAATAAAATATTTTCGACATTGGGATTGTACATACAATAAGTCAATCCCGTGTCGTGTATACAAGTAAATCCTCTAAATAAGTCTTTAAATAAATAATTGTTTAATAATATTTTTTGAATAATTTATTCATTGAAGGATCAATCTTAATTTTCTTAATCTAAAAATCGGATAAGGTCGAAATAAAAGCGTCAAAAGTAAGCTAAATTGCATGGCAGGCTAAGATGAAACTGCTCAAAATACAAAAATTTGATTACAAATTTAATAGATTGTGCATAATAAATTTATCTATTGTTGAAAAGGTCACTTATATGGATCCGTCGCCGTGCCGGTTTAAATTTTTTTTAACCAAATTCTTGAAAACGGAGATATAAACTAATGGAGTTTTTATTAGATCCGGGAATTTGGGTTGGTTTGCTTACCCTTATTGTTTTAGAAATTGTTTTAGGTATTGATAACCTAGTATTTATTGCCATTTTGGCCGAAAAACTTCCTCCAGAACAACGTGATAAAGCACGTGTAGTAGGTCTTTCCCTAGCTTTATTCATGCGCTTGGGCTTATTGTTTGCTATCTCTTGGTTAGTCACTTTGACCAAACCGCTTATTACCGTCTTTGATTGGACATTCTCAGGGCGAGATCTTATTCTTTTATTCGGTGGTTTATTCCTGGTCTATAAAGCTGTGACTGAACTGCATGAAAAAATTGAGGGCAAGCCTGAAGTTAAAGTTACCACCAATATTGTTTATGCAAGTTTTACCGCAGTTGTTGCACAAATTGTAGTGCTAGACGCGGTATTCTCTCTAGATTCGGTGATTACCGCAATTGGCATGGTCGACAACATCTATGTGATGATGGTGGCCATGATTGTTGCCATGGCTGTGATGTTGCTGGCTTCTAAATCGTTAACTGCTTTTGTAAACCGACATCCGACTGTCGTGATTCTGTGCTTAAGTTTCTTGTTGCTGATTGGTGTTAGCCTGATTGCAGAAGGTTTTGGTTTTCATATTCCGAAAGGTTATATCTATTCAGGTATTGGTGTTGCCATTGCAATTGAAGCATTTAACCAGTTTGGTCAACGTAATATAGCCAAACATGAATCTAAAATTCCATTACGTCACCGTACTGCAGATTCCATCTTGAAAATGATGGGCGGCAAAATGGAAACGGTCACTGACAGTGCCCAACACTTCGAAGCTCAAGAAGCATTTGCCGATGAAGAGCGTTATATGATCGGTGGAGTATTAACCCTGGCAGAAAGGTCAGTTGCTTCGATCATGACCCCTCGAAGCCAGATTTCATGGGTGAATCTGGATGACACTGCTGAACAGATTCGTGAACAGGTACTTGCTGTACCGCATAGCCTGTTTCCGGTTTGTCGTGGTAGCCTGGATAAAGTATTGAGTGTGGTTCGTGCCAAAGAACTCCTTGATGTCATTGAAGAGCCAGAACAGCTCAAGGCTTTAATCAAACGCCATCGTCCGATTTATATTTTTGAAAAAATGAAAGTGATTGATGCCATTAATACTTTGCGTAGTTCGAAAGGTTCATTGGTATTAGTCAGTGACGAGTTTGGAAATGTACAAGGTTTGATTTCTCCTCTGGATGTATTTGAGGCGATTGCAGGTGAGTTTCCGGATGCTGATGAGCAGCTCGATCTGGTGAAAATAGATGATCATACCTGGAAAGCCTCTGGCATGCTTGATGTGTATCAGCTTGAACTGGAGCTGGGCATGCTGGATTTAGTTGAAGAAGAGGCGGGTTATATCAGTCTTGCGGGGCTGATTTTAGAGAAAACTCATGGCAAAGTCAGTCTTGGGGCGCAACTGGAATATCACGGTATTCACTTTGAAGTGACTGAACTGGAAGATAACCGGATTAAGTTTGTACTCATTACCTATCCTTAGAGAGTGTGATCGAGTAGAGTTGAGTAAAGAGGGTAATTCAAGATTTAAACTCGAGATTTATATCTTTTAATCACTCTTTTTTCCCTATTGAAAAAGCCTAATGGACTCGATCTATTGGGCTTTTTTATTATGCTTTGTAGTATTTTTATATACATAGATTGTCGTCGTAATATTGTAGCCAGGTAAAAAACTGAGGAACTGTAGTTTAAATCACTATTTCTAGTGATATTTAAGTCAGCTGAAATCGGGAATAATTGATAGTTATCAAAAAATTGGATCAATTTGATGCGTATTACAGAAACGATAGTCGATTTTGCAAAACTTGCATCTGAAGAAAAGCATCGTTTTTTTAAACTGATCTGTGAATTTGATCAACAAATTTTTCCCGATTCTTGCGAAGAAGAAATTTATAATTTTGTCTATGATCAGGATGCTGTTTCAGTTCTAGTGGTTCATTATTATCATAAAAATACACGGGTCGGACAAAATATTATTCCTGTGCTTAAGCTTTCTCTAGAGGGGCATCCTATCTTTGTGGTGAGCTACCGGGCCAGTATTTTACCTGCTTATCGTAAAGGTAACAGGACACTTAAAACCGCAATCCGGGTTGCAATTAATCACCGGATTAAACATCCCGGTATTCCATTATGGTTTGTACCTACCATTATACAACCCAAAATTTATACTTATTTTGCGTCTCGTTCACAAAATTTCTTTCCACGTAGAGACAAAGAAATTCCACAGGAATATTTAAAAATTCTACAGATGATTCAGCAGCGTAAATCGGAAGTGCATAAACGTCGTGAAGATATTTTTGTCTATCCTTATGTGATGCCCCACACGACACCTGAACACATTCAACGTCTAAGAAATAAGGCAACGCCACATATCAATTTTTTTATGCAGCATGTACCTGACTATTTTGATGGCATGGGTTTGCTTTGTATCTGCAAATTGGATTTGCCAACGATTTTGGAAACGGTATTTAATTTATTTACAGGTCGAAAAATCTATTAAATTTCCGTCGTCATTCACTTTTTTATACCGATACTGGCATGGATATAAGCCCAGACCCGGTCATTACAATCTGAACCAGGTCAACCTTAGTAACAGGAATGTAGACTAAACTTAAAGGCTAAGAATTTTAAGATCCGCATATTGTTGGATTAAATCCGGATTTAAACTTTGAATTTGATCCATAAAGGCCACATTAAACCGTCCGACCGTTTGAGCTTGATCGAAGGCCAGTTTTCCTGAAATGGCAAAATGGGTATGGGCTGCAATCGTCGCAATCGTTGGTGATGTAACAGCGCAATAAGCTGCGATTAATGCACCCAGTGCACAACCTGTCGCAGTGACTTTGGGCTGTAAATAAGAACCGCCATTGACCTGAATTACGACATCTAGCTCTTTAGTCAAAATAAAATCGGATTCACCAGAAATGGCAATACAGTCAGCATGGGCTAACAGTACTTTAGCCTGATGATAGACATCGGCACTATCCAAAGTGCTATCCACGCCTTTGGATTCTACCTGGTTGCCTGCAAGCGTACTGATTTCTGAAGCATTACCGCGAATGACCGTGGGATGATATTGCAGTAATTTATCTACCATATCCGAACGCCATTTTAGAATAGGACCATAACCTACTGGGTCGAGCACCCATGGGGTATGGGTACGCTGCGCCGTTTGTGCAGAAATTTGCATGGCCTGCATCTGCTCATTGGTTGGTGTACCCAGATTAATACTGAGTGCAGCGGCAATCGTGGTAAAACTTTCGGCTTCGAACGGATTGTCAATCATAGCCGGAGAGGCACCTGCGGCCAGCAATACATTGGCTGCATAATTTGCTGCAACACTGTTAGTAATACATTGCACCAAAGGCTGCCGGTTTTGCAGTTGTGTCCATGCTTCAACAATCTGCTCGACCAATGTTGACATTTGATTCATGGGATTATTCCTTGAATTGTACAGGGTAGAGTCGGAGAAACTGGACATATCAATCACCATCTAGTGGGTGAAATTTTATTGGGTAAAATAGTGGTCTTGATGCTTACAGGTTCGACAGCAGAGTGTCACATAATTTTCAGCATCATAATCGACAGTAAGTTCATTAGAACCACAATACATACAGCGTTTTTGTGAATAAAAACTTAATCGCGGTTCAATTTTTTTCCATAATTTCCAGATGGGCTGGAAAAAAATACTCTCATCATAGCCCAGAAAGCGGAACAACAGGATTTCGCTCATCTTGCTAAAAGGAATGTTGTGTGGACGGGGCAGGGTGGAGGTTTCCCATTTTTCAGTCACGGAACGTTCACGATATTGCTGTAAGGTTTTCTTTAACAAGTTGGTATTAATAAAATTTTCATTGCGTGCTTGTAGGGCTTTTTGCTGATGCAAATATTCTAAAGCAGTTTGTACTAAATAGTAGATTTGACCTACTGCCAGAGAATCCATCAGGCGATAGCAGAAGGTCTGAAAGCTGTTGTTCCCTGCAATTTGAATGCCCCAAGTCCGACAATAAAACTGGGCAAACTGAATAATTTCCTGATACAGCACCAGATAAAGCGTATTTTTGACTTCATCGGCATTTTTAAAAGGCACACCCAAGGTTAAATTTTCATAGAACCAGTTTCTCAGTTGCTGGGTAATACTGAACAGACTCGGTTCCGAATAACCGTCCAAACGGACATTGACGTAATAATGATGGGCTTCGGATGCAAAATCCTTGGCAATCAGGATCTGTTCTTTTACCAGTTGCTTGATCAAATAATTCTGGAACAGATAATTTGGTGTAAGGGAATGATATTTAATGTTTTCCCAGTCTATATATTCATGATGCGTAGTATGTTCCTGAACCTGATTATCCAGAATACTGAGTAAAAACAATTTATTTAAAAAACTGATTTGATCCAGCCGGTATTCAACAGCATCTTTGTCTTTGGACTTCAGCTTACGCTGTTCTTGCAGCCGTGTTTCAGCCAGCATTTTTTTACGCTTGGACAGACATGTTTCACAGTGGCAGTTGCCACGTCCATCTTGAAACAGGCGATGATGACAGTGGCTGCATTCATGAAAATTCATTGCTTGATCGTACTGTTCAGCCTCTATCCAGAACATGGATGCCTGACATAAAGGACATGATGTACTTTCATCGAGCTGTTTTTGCAGAATTTGAAGAAGCATGGAATGGGTCGATCACAAGTCGGGTTAATCATTGCAGAGATTATACACCTGTCTTTTGCCAGGACGTGATGGAATAGTACTGAATGGAAAATAATTCGCTAAGCACAAGCTGGCCAGAAAGTAGGATACTGAAAAAATAGCCTAAGTTTTACAATACATTGAAATATGTGGAGGTGAAGACCTGATCTTTCATCTCCACAATAAAGGATAGAGGGCATCAGAAGGATGGGATTGAATCAGAAGGTAAGTTTTCGGTTAATAAGAGGCAGGACAAGGCAGAGACTCATCCTCCTCGCCTAGCTGCTTTGCATTAATCAAGGCCTGAACTTTTTTAGATGGAACTTTTCTGCTTCCTAGAGCATCGTAATTATTTAAAATTGCGTAAATATCCGCCGATTGCATCGGAATACCTTCACAGCTCAAAAACATGGCAATCACTTTGTGATCAATTCCGGCAGCATCAAGTGTTTGCATGGTTTTGATATTTTCAACGCGAACAATATGGTCTTTTAAATACATAATACACCTCTTCTCGTTTTGTTTTAATTTTATAGTGCGCTTTACACAGATGAATACAAGCAAAAATCGTGCTCAAAATGTAGTCATCTTGAAAATTAGTGTCAATTTGGGTTAAGTCTTTTTATTTAATCTGAAAAAAATAAATTTATACAAACATATATGAAAAAGGCGCTATCCGAGCCGCAGGAGTATAGGGTGGAAAGTGAAGACATATTCTCGGCATGATGTGTAGCATGTGCTTCTTTTATGCACCTTAAGTCATCAATAGTGACATTAATTGTACCAATGTGCATAACTTGAATTGAAAACTGACAGCAATATGCCCATATATGACTTAAATCAATGGCACAGACAGATTGCGAAAGTTGTCGTATGATCGAAGCGTTTCACAACAACAAAGTCTTGGCTTAAGAACGACAGAATTAGGACATTATATGAATATCGCGGCAAACCCGGTGGTTGAAGCAGACCAAACAGTTTATTTAAAAGACTATCAAAAACCTTCTTTTTGGGTGGATTCAATCAACTTAGATATTCGAGTCTATACAGATCATACCCAGGTCAATGCAAACCTGGTAATGAAGCGTCAGACTGCCGGGGATTTGGTGCTGCTGGGCCGTGATCTGGAATTAAAATCCATTACTTTAAACGGCAAGTTGCTGACTGAGGCAGATTACACGCTTGATTCAGAACAATTGGTGATTGCCAATGCACCAGATCAGGTCATTCTGGA
The DNA here is from genome assembly GCF_013420295.1 of Acinetobacter sp. YH01018. NCBI lineage: Bacteria > Pseudomonadati > Pseudomonadota > Gammaproteobacteria > Moraxellales > Moraxellaceae > Acinetobacter > Acinetobacter sp. YH01018. Next base: position 140,353 of record NZ_VOYL01000001.1, on the reverse strand, counting down.
AACTGAAGTGGTCATTCATCCGGAAAGCAATACCCAGCTTGAAGGTTTGTATCAGGCCAGTGGTGATTTATTCGTAACGCAAAACGAGCCTGAAGGTTTCCGTAAAATTACCTTCTATCCAGACCGTCCGGATGTCCTGTCTGTATTTACTACCCGTGTCGAAGCCGATAAAAAATTTCCGGTACTGTTAGCCAATGGTAACCTGATGGAAGCTGGTGAGGCTGGTGAAGGTCGTCATTATACTATCTGGCAAGATCCGACCAAAAAACCAAGCTATCTGTTTGCCTGTGTGATTGGTGATTTGGCGGTACTGAAAGATTCTTATGTGACCTCTGAAGGCCGTAATGTATCGCTGGAAATTTATGCCGAAGAAAAAGATATTCCAAAATGTCACATTGCCATGGAAGCATTGAAACATTCGATGCAATGGGATGAGGAACATTATGGTCGTCCCTATGACCTAGACAATTACATGATTGTGGCAACCAGTGCCTTTAACATGGGTGCCATGGAAAATAAAGGTCTGAATATTTTCAATACGTCTTGTGTGCTTGCCGATGAAGAATACACCACTGATGCTGCCATCATGCGGGTACAGTCGGTCATTGCCCATGAATACTTCCATAATTGGACCGGAAACCGGATTACCTGCCGTGACTGGTTCCAGTTGTGCCTGAAAGAAGGCTTGACGGTATTCCGTGATCAGTCTTTCTCAGAAGATTTACAGTCCGCAGCGGTACAACGTATTGATGATGTAGCTGTACTTAAAGCCCACCAGTTCCCTGAAGATTCTGGTCCATTATCGCATCCGCCACGTCCAGATCATTTTGTCGAAATTAATAACTTCTATACGGCGACGGTGTACGAAAAAGGTGCGGAAATTAACCGTATGATGTCGACCTTACTGGGTAAGGAAAAATTCCGCCAAGGGACTGACGAATACTTCCACCGTCATGACGGTCAGGCAGTAACCGTTGAGGACTGGGTGGCTGCGCTTACTGCTGGTTCAGGCGTGGATTTATCGGCATTCCTGATCTGGTATAACCAACCGGGTACGCCAAAACTGCAAGCCACAGGCGAGTATGATGCTGCAACTCAAACCTATCGCTTAAGCTTTAAACAAAGTTTAAAAACGAATGCAAAATATCCTAACCTCAAAGCGGTTCCGATTCCTGTGGCTTTGGCATTGTTTAATGCCGAAACAGGTGAGCAATATACCTTGCAATCTGAAGCACTGTTTGAAAATGGCGTAAAAGATGGCATGTATTTATTTGATCAAAATGAGGCAAGCATTGAATTTAGTGGCGTAACGGCAAAACCTGTGGTGTCATTGCTGCGTAATTTTTCTGCACCGGTCAATCTTGAATTCAACTATTCAGATGAAGAACTGGCCTTCTTGATGCAATATGAAACCAATGGTTTTAACCAGTGGCAGGCCACTCAAACCCTGCTGGAACGTATTTTTCTGGAAGAGCATGATGCTGATATTTATATTCAAGCTATGAAACATACTTTGCCTGAAGTCATTAAAAAAGATCCACTTTTGGCCTCACGTCTGTTTGATGTACCGACCGAAGGCTATTTGGGTAGCCGTATCGATACCGATTATCAACCTGCTAAAATTCAGGAACAGCGTAATGCTTTAATGGACACGTTAGCACGTGAATTGGGCGCATTCTGTAAACAGACTTATCTGGACTTAGATCCGGATAATCAGGGCGAATTCTCTCAGGCGATGGGTGTACGTGCCCTCAGAAACATCATGCTTGCTATGATTGCACGTCAGGGTGATGCCTCTGCCTTTGATTTAGCGTATGAACAGTATCATACAGGCAATATGTCTGAACGTTTGGGTGCACTTAAAGTCTTGGTTTGGAATGATGCGCCACAAGCCAAAGAAGCTTTAGCAGACTTCTATAGCCGCTTTGAAGATGAAGCCTTGTCGTTAGATCAATGGTTTCTGGTTCAGGCAGCGCATCCAAAAGCAAATGCAGAAACCATCAAATACTTAACTTCACATCCAGACTATGATTTGGGGAACCCCAACCGTATTCGTTCGGTAAGTGGCGGTTTAAATGCAAATCCAGTCAATACCTGGAGTTTTGGTGTGCAACACTTTATTGATCTGGCTAAATATCTGGACGAGAAAAACCCGATTGTCGGTTCACGCTTATTACAAGTGCTTTCTCGCTGGTACACCTTGGCAGAGCCACAACGTACAGAAGTGAAAAATGCACTGGAAGCCTTAAAGCCACAAGTGAAATCTAAAAACGTATCGGAAACTTTGAATAGTATGTTGAGTATCTAACTGAGCATCCATTAATCATGAAAAGCCTTTTCTTGGTGCAAACTGAGAAAAGGCTTTTTTGTTGATATTTCAAGTATTGTACGGGCTGAAAATGCTGCTTATGTTTAGATTAACTTAGTTGAATACTGGAATAGTAAGACATAATTCATATTGCATAATTACTTTAAAAGTGTCGAATAAATCACTGTTATGGCTTAAAATAGCCATGTCAAAGCTCATCTTAAGGTGAGCTTTTATCATTTACAGACTGTGATTGCATTAGCCTGTCATTTTACTAAATAGACTGGAGATTGGTTTTGTTAGTTAAAATTGAAGATGGTTTCTACCTAAATTCTCAGCATATCATTGCAATTCGGGTTTCAAAAAATGCGACTGACGGAAATTTTGCTGTGTTGATTGAATATACACCGAATAATATTCAGGCGATGGGAAGCTATCAAAAAAACTTTGCCAGCAAACTTGAAGCAGAAATTTACCTGCAAAATTTACATCAGCATATTTCCAAAACATAAACTGTGTTGAGGTTACTTCAATGCTGATTAAAAACAGTTTCTTTGGCAAATACGCCCCATTCAGTTTACCAGCTTGAGATCAAGTGCATGGCTGGCGGCAGAAGCAAATGATAGACATACTTATGTAATAAAAAGTCCCTGTGCTGCAGGGACTTTTTATTGCTTAGACTTTCATAATCAGTACTGGAATAGGAGACTGAGTCAAGACTTCTTGGGCCACACTTCCCAACACTAATTTCTTAAATCCGGTACGACCATGTGAGCCCATAATAATCAGATCGGCACCCACTTCATCGGCAACCTGCATAATACCTTCAGCAGGTGATACACCCCGAACGATTTTGGTATCGACTGCAATGCCATCACGAATGAAAGATTGCTTGATTTCTGCCAGGTTCAACTGTGCATTTTTTTCAGCTTCGATAAAGTAATCGGTAATTGCCGGTGCGACTTTATAAAAATCAACTCCAACAAAAGGATCAACCGCAATCACACTGGTAATGGTGACCTGGCAATTTAAAGGTTTGGCCAAAGCCAGAGCCTGTTCAACAGCGGCATAAGAAATAGGAGATTCATCTACTGGAACCAAAATATGTTTATAAGTCATGAAATTACCTTATGAATATTGCTGAATGGATAAGTGTGATGGAGATTTATAATCAGTTATGATGATCATTTTACCAATTGCCGAAATTGATAAAATGAGCCTTTCATCTATGGAGAGGCTCATTAAAAAACTTATTCTTTGACCACTAAAACAGGAAGCTTGGTGGTTTTTAGAACATCCTGAGCAAAGCTGCCCAGAAGGAATTTTTGAAAACCTTTACGACCGTGAGAACCCATCACAATCAGGTCAGTTTTCAATTTTTCCGCAGTTTCCAGAATACCTTCTTCTGAAATATTGCCCTTAATGATTTGAGGTGTTGCAATGACACCATTTTCAGCGGCAATTGCTTTGGCTTTTTCTAGGGCTTTTTCGGCATTGGCATAAGCCTGCACAAAATATTCTTTCATGATTGGAGATGGATAATAAAAATCTGCTTGAGAAAATGGGTCTTCAGTAACCAGGCTGATCAAGGTTAACTGACTGGAAAATGCTTTAGCAATTTGAGCTGCATTTTTAACTGCAGAGAAAGAAATTTCTGAGCCATCAACTGGGACTAAAATATTTTGATAAGACATAAGCATGATTCCTTAGCATTTATTATGTAGCTATTGTTTATACATAGCACATTGTATTGAATTGATCAATTTACTCTGTAAAAAATGTTTTAAAATTCATTAAATTATATACAAATTATAAATATAACTGTATTCACTGTGACATTCAAAAACCGAGTTTAAAAATCAACATTTGGGCCTGTATTTCTAAATGTTTAAACAGTCATTAAAATGCTGCAAAATATGATGATTTTTCTCAATTTTGTGGAAAAGTTGATAGGGCAAATTGTGTATTCGAAATCTTTTAGTCTAAGTGTATGCCTCATTGCTGCACTATCCAGTAGTGCTTGCCAGAATATACAAAGCAATAGCAAGGTCATTGCCAGTGTATTTAATGCCTCGACCAATGTTCAAAAAAAGTTTATTGATCGGCATGCTCCTGAAGTTTTAGCTCAAACCAATATTGCATATCTGCAAAATCCGGCGCTGCATCTGGATCTTTACCAACCCCGTGATATTGCAGAGTTGGGAAACCGGCCGACGGTGGTCTGGATTCATGGCGGTGGCTGGATTTCCGGTTCTAAACAACATGCTCGAGGCTACTTTAAACGTCTTGCTGATCAAGGCTATAACGTGGTTTCAGTCGAATACCAATTTGCTCCGCAAACGATTTATCCTGAGCAGCTGCTGCAAATTAATCAGGCCCTAAAATTCATTAGCGAGCATGCCGAGACTTACCATATTAATGCCCAGCACCTGTATCTGGCGGGTGACTCGGCAGGTGCAAATTTAGTCAGTCATTATGCAGCTTTACTCAGTAATCCTGATTTTGCCCGAAAGTCTGCGATTTCACCGTTAATCCAGCGTGAGCAAATTAAAGGGTTGATCCTGCATTGTGGTATTTATAATATGAATGCCTTTATCAAAACGGCTCCAGATGAATTAAAACTGATTGAATGGGGAGTGTTTAATCTGGTTCAGGCCTATACCGGCAATAAAAAAGATGATACAGATTTCTTAAAAAGCATTTCTCCCATTCAATATTTAACTGCGAATTATCCGCCTGTTTTCATTAGTGGCGGCAATAAAGACTTTTTGACCAGGACTCAGTCTGTCCCTTTTGTAAGTGCTTTGCTTAATCAGAAGATACCGGTAACCGAAGTTTTTTATCCTGAGTCTAAAGAGTTTTTGGTCCATGAATATCAGTTTATGATGAGTAAAAGGGCCAGTCAGCAGACATTTAAGCAAACCATCCAGTTTATTCAAAAATATAGTGATTCAGCTTTGTAGCTTCGTTTTAGACAGGTCATATCTAAAAATGGGACAGCCCTTAAATTATTTAAAATAGTACTTTAATGTAAATTGAGCAAAAGATGATTAGAATTCTGTTTTGTTAGCTTATCCCTTACTGGGTTTAGCTATTATTTTAGAAGAAACAGAACTCACTTTTTGCTCAAAATGGAAGATTCTGGCAAACAGGGATCGAGTTTGCTGGTGATTGTGTGTTCTAAATTCATCGGGCGGGGTTAGCAGGAAGATTAAGAAATTATCATCCTGCATGTCAAGCACACAATTATAAACCTGATTCTGGCTTACCCTGTGCAGGAATATCCATAGCCTGATTAATAAACCGCAAAAATTATTTGCAGGATTGCACTACTTTAAACCTGAATATAATGGATACGACAATACCAAAAATTAAACCCCAGAAGGCTGAACCAATCCCAAAAAACTGAATGCCGGAAGCGCTGAATAAAAAGGTCAATAATGCGGCTTCTCGTTCGCGGACATCCTGAAAGGCGATAGCTATGTTGTGGCTAATGGTGCCCAGTAAGGCAATGCCGGCCAGAGCAACAATAAAAATGGCTGGGAAAGACATCAGCAAACTGGTCAGTGTCGCCGCGAAAACCCCCATCAAGATATAGAAAAATCCACAGCTTATGCCGGCAATATAGCGTTTCTCTGGGTCAGGATGAACCTGATCATCCAGACTGACGGCTGCACTAATGGCTGCAATATTGACCGTGTAACAGCCAAATGGAGCCAGCAGGGTCTGGGTAACTCCGGTCCAGCCAATCAGCTGATTGACATGGGGCTGATAGCCATAGCTTTTGATCATGGCAATACCGGGTAAATATTGTGATGCCATGTTAATGACGAATAATGGCAAGGCCAAACCCAAAAGGGCGGACCAGCTAAATTCAGGACTAATCCATACCGGTTGCGCCAAACTCCATTGTAAAACTGGAGGATGAAACTGCATAAACATTGGACAGAGCACAAGTCCGGCAATCACGGTAATGACGATGCTGTAACGTGGAGACAGACGTTTAGACAGAACATACGCTGCTAACAATGAAATGATAAAGCCCCAGTCATTTTGCATGCTGGCAAACAGGGCAATGCCGAATTTGAGTAACACACCTGCCAACATGGCACTAGTTAAGCTTTGTGGAATATAAGATAAAATTTTCTGAAAAATACCCGAAAAACCTAAAATGGCACTGAGTAAACCACAGACCAGAAATGCACCGATGGCTTCGTGCAAGCTATAACCATTGCCAGTGGCTAAAATCAGGGCCAGTCCAGCAGTTGACCATGACGTGGCAACTGGATATTTAAATTTCCAGGACAAAATTAAACCAGACAGTCCAATCCCTAAACCTAATGCCCAAAACCAGGAGCTAATTTGCTCTGGCGTAGCCCCTAATATTTGTGCAGCTTGAATGACCAAAACTGCCGAAACACTGATACCAATCAGAAAGGTAATGAAACCTGCAAATACCGCAGGAACGGAAAAGTCTTGGAGAAATTTGTGCATACATCCTTTGCGTGCTGGATTTGTTAAAATTTGAAAAGTGTAATAATCATACGCCTGTGGTTAATAAGCGGAAAGAAATTATTGCCTCAATTTATAGGCTTTTTACAGGTTTAATTTGCTTCTTTAGACCGTAGAACTACAGGGTTGAGGTCGCGAGTTTAATCCCGAAACCACAAAATAACAGTCCCACAGCTGCTACACATGAGGCCGTTACTTTATAACGCGAAGTAAAATAAGATGCCAGTTTTGCACCGGAAAAAATCAGGATGGTTAAATAACTCATGCTAATGATCTGCAAGATGACTGCAAGTGCAGTAAAGGTAATGGCCGGATAAGGATAGGCCGGATCGACAAACTGCACAAAAAAGGACAAATAAAATAAAATGGCTTTGGGGTTTAAAATACTGATGGTTAATGCTGTTTTAAAGGGTTGCAGCTGTTCAATATTTTTTTCTACTGTTGCTATTTGTGTTGTGGAGTGCAGGACATTCCAGGTGTGATAGGCAGCAATCAGCAATTTTATGCCCAAATAACTTAAGTAAATTGCACCGATAATCTTTAGTAAGGTAAATACCCAAGGGAAAGCATGCAGTAATGAGGCTGCACCCAATGCTGTCAGTAGAATTAAAATCAGGTCACCGGTATAGACACCAAAAGCACTTTTATAGCCGGCTTTAATACCGAAACGTGAAGCGATGGACATCACATACAGTGAATTTGGACCGGGTAGTAATACGATTAGGGTAGTGCCAATAATATAGGTGCTAAGATCGGTTATGCCGAACAAAATATACTCTCAAATCATCAAAAAAGCCGACCTGTTCACTATAACAAAATCGGCTTTTTTTAGGGAAAGATAGGAATAAATTAAGCTTTAATTTCAGCATCCAAGCCGAAAGATTGGCGCAGTAAGGTATTTAACTGTTCACGCGCTTTAATAAATCCGTCAATGCCGCTTTGTAACAGTTGAGAAGACATTAAATCTTTTTCAATCTGAGCTTTAAAGCTTTCTTGGGTTAAAGGCTCAACCTGATGCTGGCAATGGGCCTGAGTATGATCGTTGCTAAGCTGGGCCACCACTTCACGCTGGTCCTGTTTCAGTTCTGCCAGAAGGTTAGGAGAAACGGTAAGCAGATCACAGCCAGCCAATCCAAGTACCTGATCTATACTGCGGAAACTTGCGCCCATTACTTCTGTTTTGATGCAATGCTGCTTGTAGAAATGATAAATCTGTTTGACTGAAAGTACACCCGGGTCTTTATCAATTGGATAATGATCGACATTTTCCGCTTTTTTATACCAGTCCAGAATACGGCCGACAAAAGGTGAAATCAGGGTGACATTGGCGTCCGCACAGGCTTGAGCCTGATGCAAGCCGAATAACAGGGTCAAGTTACAATGAATGCCTTCAGCTTCTAATGCTTTGGCTGCCTGAATGCCTTCCCAGGTGGAAGCGATTTTAATCAGGATACGGTTCTGATCGATCCCATAGGTTTTATATAATTCCAGAAGTTCTTTGGCTTTGGCAATGGTGGCTTCAGTATCGTAAGAAAGTGCTGCATCGACTTCGGTAGAAACACGTCCTTGAATCAGTTTTAGAATTTCCACACCAAACTTGACTGTCAGGATATCGATGGTACGTTCAACCAGAAGATCGCCACTATACCCTTCAGATTTCGCCTGTTCAAAGGCAGCTTCAATCAGTTCTTTATTTTCAGGCTGATTCGCTGCAGCTGTAATCAGTGAAGGATTTGTTGTTGCATCAAGAGGGCGAAATTTTTCGATTGCGGAAAAATCGCTACTGTCGGCAACAATGGTAGTAAGGTTTTTTAATTGATTTAAGGCTGATTGAGTCATTGTCGTCTGGTTCTTAAAGTTATTTCCCGTTTATTTGTTATATCACAATCTCCTGTTATCCAAAGTAAAAAGCGCGTATAAGACCTGTCTATTTTATGTTTTTTCTTGAATTTCGGATGTGATTAATCAAAAAATGAGCAGCAGCACCCAGCTGGCTTTCACGACTCCAGACCAGATCAACAAAATATTCAAATTTTGGAGTGAAATCCAAAAAGTTAAGAATCTTAAGTTGTTGTTGAATATGCGGATTCTGGTTTAGCATTTCTAAAGGTAAAACTCCCCATCCCAGACCCTGCTGGATCATGGCACAGGCAGATAAATGGTTATCTGTACGCCAGTATTTTTTTGAAAATAACAATTCCGGCTTGATGCTGCGATCGCGACTTGCCACTACAATTTGCCGGCTTTGCAAAATTTGCTCATAGCTCACCTGTTCAAATGTGGCCAAGGGGGAGTCAATAGCCGTAACCGGCACCAAAGCCTCACGCTTGAGTTCGACAAACTGTTCGCGCGTTTCCAGCTGTTCGCGTTCAAACATGAGTGCTAACTGCGCAGTCTGGTTGAGCAGCATCTTTAAGGCATCTTCCTGCGGAGCTGAAAAAATATTGATTTGCAGTTCTGGAAACTGTTTTTCCAGCAATGAAATATAGTCAATCCATTTTGTGTGCAACAGTTCAGAGACCACCACAATATTTAAAGCAGATTCCAGACCTTGACTCAGGGCAAAAGCTTGCTGTTTCCATTGATTGATTTCAATTAAGAGCTGTTCGGTTTTTTCATATAAGGTTAGCGCTTGTGGGGTCGGTACAGGCTCACGGCCAGCACGGGTGAAGAGGGATAAATTAAGATCAACTTCCAGATTGGCAATCGACATACTAACTGCCGAAGGTACTTTGCCGAGCTGTCTGGCAGCCGCAGAGAATGAGCCGCTTTCAATCACGGTTTTAAATATGATCAGTTGTTCTTGATTAATATTCATCTATCAAAACTTTTGAAAGAATCTAATTCGATTAATCAATATTATCAAAATAAAATGTCTGCATCCAAATGAAAGAGTTTTAAAATGTTGATGTCAAAAAGAAGGATAATCCATGCGCTAAGCTATGAAACGATCCTACTGGTGATCATTGCAATTGCATTAAGCTTTATTTTTGAAATGCCTATGGAGGTGACCGGTAGCTTAGGTGTTGCAATGGCCGTGACTTCCGTGATTTGGAATATGACTTTCAATCATTTTTTTGAAAACTTTGAAGCCAAACGTCAACTGAAAAGAACAGTCGGTGTACGTGTTTTACATGCTATTGGTTTTGAAGGTGGTTTGATGCTGGCGACCATTCCAATGGTGGCTTATGCTTTGGAGATGTCAATTTGGCAGGCAATTTTGACTGATCTCAGTATGACTTTGTGTATTCTGGTCTATACTTTTATTTTCCAGTGGTGTTATGACTATATTGAAGCTAAATTGAACATTAGTCATCATGTGAAATCTACAGCCTAATTTAAATCTGTGATCTAAAAAGCATGGCTGATGTATGGTTTTTGATAGACACTCATCTTATTTGTATTTTCGCATATTCAAGATATTAGTGAGCATATAAATAGCCAAATAATAAGATGATAATAAAAAAGCCCCTCACTCGAGGAGCTTTCCTGAACCAAAGATTCAGATTATTTTTCAATAATTGCTGTTACACCTTGACCACCCGCAGCACAAATCGAGACTAAAACACGGCCTGAACCTTTTTGGTGAATCAGTTTTGCTGCGGTTGCGATAAGACGACCGCCAGTGGCTGCAAATGGGTGACCCGCTGCTAAAGATGAACCTTTAACGTTAAGCTTGGAACGGTCAATTGAACCCAGTGGAGCATCCAAGCCTAAACGTTCTTTACAGAATTTTGGGTCTTCCCATGCCTTAAGGGTAGAAAGAACCTGTGATGCAAATGCTTCATGAATTTCATAGTAGTCGAAATCTTGCAGGGTAAGACCGGCACGTTCGAGCATACGTGGAACGGCATAAGCAGGTGCCATCAACAAGCCTTCTTTTTTCTCAACAAAGTCAACTGCTGCAGTTTCCTGGAATGTTAAGTAAGCTAAAATTTCGTGACCATTGGCTTTAGCCCATTCCTCAGAAGCTAACAATACACAAGATGCACCATCAGTGAGTGGAGTTGAGTTGCCCGCAGTCATGGTACGTGCATCACCTTTACCAAAAGCCGGTTTAAGTTTTGCAAGTTTTTCTACAGAAGAATCTGCACGTAAGTTATTGTCACGTTCTAAACCGATGAATGGTGTGATCAGGTCATCGAAGAAGCCTTCTTCGTATGCAGCCGCCATTTTTTGGTGAGATGACGCTGCAAGTTCGTCCTGTGCTTCACGAGAAATACCCCATTCAAGTGCAGTAATCGCCTGATGGTCACCCATAGAAAGACCGGTACGTGGCTCACCGTTTTTAGGGGCATCCATCAAGTCTTTAACATTAATTTTGGTTAATGCTTTTAAACGGTCTTTCGCGGTTTTCGCAATGTTCAGTTCAAGCAATGCCTTACGTAAGCCATCACCGAAAGAAATTGGCGCATCAGAAGTCGTATCTACACCACCCGCAATACCGACTTCAATTTGACCCAGTGCAATTTTGTTGGCAATCTGGAATGCTGCTTGCAAGCCTGTACCACAGGCTTGCTGAATATCGTAAGCAGGTGTTTCTGGAGCAAGTTCAGTATTTAACACGCACTCACGGGTCATGTTAAAGTCACGGCTGTGTTTTAAAACTGCGCCGGCAACGACTTCGCCTAAACGTTGACCTTGTAAATTAAAACGCTCAATCAGACCATTTAATGCTGCAGTAAACATGTCGCTGTTAGAAGCAGTAAAGTAAGCACCGTTTGAACGGGCGAAAGGAATACGGTTACCACCGATAATTGCAACGCGGCGAACTGTGTTTTGGCTCATGGTGTTATCCTGTTGAACAGACGTTTGAGGTGTAGATTCGGGTGTTATTGTCGTTGAAGCTATAGTTTTACTACGTGCCGATGTGGAACGGGTACGGGGTGTTTTAGGCGCAGCATCTGCTGACGTGGCCGCCGGGCCAGAAGTTTTAGTTGTGCGCGCAGTACTTTTTGATGGTTTTGACACAGTTTCCGTAGCAGAATTATCGACTGCCGGATTTTCTTGAGTTGTTTTGCTCATCAGGCTTTTCCAAGCATTTTACAGTATTCTTGGCGTGTACATTAACATAATCTAAAAACAGCTGAATTGACTAAAATGACATTAGGCAAAGCATTCAGGTCAAGACATCTATAATTTAACTCAAGTATGATTCTATGGAAACTGATGGATGTATTGAAATATAAGTGCCTGACATCATATTGAAGTTAAAAAGATATTTTCAAAACCATCAAAAATTAATTTGTATGAGAGATAATAAACATGACTGATCAATACCAAACCTTTGCAAAATCTCCTATTGGTAAATTTGTCATCAAAAATTTAGGCTTGCCATCGCCAACTTTTTTAGAGCGTTTTGAGTCTGCGACACCTGTAGTGAAAGGGGCGGTGTTATTTGGTGCTGCATCATCAAGTACATTATCTGGTGCAATCGCACAGGTTCTGGCCAATATTCATGCCAATAGCTACGCAGGTAACAACTCCGAATTACAGCAAGCAGCTGCAAAAACAGGTTTAAATCTGGGCGCTTTTCACCCGGGCGATAAAGAGTCTAAATTTAAAGCAGTCATTTTTGATGCGTCTGGTATCCAAAACTCTGAACAGCTAAAAGAACTTTATAACTTCTTTAACCCGATTGCGCGTCAAATCCAGGCTTCAGGCCGTGTCATCGTTGTAGGGATTAGCCCTGAGACTGCAAAAACGCTAAAACAGGCCATTGCCCAACGTGCACTTGAAGGTTTTGTAAAATCAGTCGGTAAAGAGTTTAAGAAAGGTATAGCGGCAAATCTGATTTATGTTGATCAAGGTGCTGAAGCAAACCTTGAATCTACAGTGCGTTTTGCATTATCTCCGCGTTCTGCTTATGTTTCTGGTCAAGTTATTCGGGTTTCTAAAGCTGAAGTTGTCGATGTAGACTGGGCCAAACCTCTTGCTGGAAAAACTGCTGTAGTCACTGGTGCAAGCCGCGGGATTGGTGAGGCGATTGCCCATGTACTTTCACGTGATGGCGCACATGTCATTTGCCTGGACGTTCCCCAACAGCAGGCGGATCTGGACCGTGTTGCGGGTGCCATTGGCGGTTCAACTTTAGCAATTGACATCACGGCTGCGGATGCCGGTGAAAAAATTAAGGCTGCAGCAGCGGCGAAGGGCGGTCTTGATATCATCGTACATAATGCAGGAATTACCCGTGACAAAACTTTGGCCAATATGAAACCAGAGCTTTGGGATTTGGTGATCAACATTAACTTGTCTGCAATTGAGCGTGTCAATGATTACCTTATTGAAAATGCAGGGTTGAACAGCAACGGTCGTATTGTTTGCGTATCGTCAATTTCAGGTATTGCGGGTAATTTAGGGCAAACCAACTATGCTGCTTCTAAAGCGGGCGTGATTGGTGTGGTGAAATTTACGGCACCTATTTTGAAAAATGGCGTAACCATTAATGCCGTAGCACCGGGTTTCATTGAAACGCAAATGACAGCGGCAATTCCATTTGCGATTCGTGAAGCAGGTCGCCGTATGAACTCAATGAGTCAAGGCGGTCTACCGGTTGATGTTGCTGAAACAATTGCATTATTTGCATCTTCAGCGTCTACAGGTTTAAATGGTAACGTGGTTCGTGTGTGTGGTCAAAGCTTGTTAGGGGCTTAACACATTAAAGTCCTCTCCCTTGGGGAGAGGATTTAGGAGAGGGAGATAAGGGGATATATTATTAACCCTCTCTCTAGCTCTCTCCCAGAGGGAGAGAGAACTCCATTAAATAAATTAGAAAAACTTCCAAAGGTTCAGTATGAATACTCGCCATTTTAGTCAACTTCCAAAACCTTATTTAGCCTATCCGAAAGTGATTCAAGGCTTGATTTTTAAAAAGCCTAAAGGTGAACAAGTGCTGCCGCAAGTTGAATATGTGGTGGATTCATTCAAGGTCGATCAAAAGCATCTTAAAGCTTATAACGAAGTGTGCGGCTTCAAGAATAATGGTTATATTCCAGCCATTTATTTAGCGGTGCTATCGCAAAGCCTGCAAATGCATATGATGACGACTGAGACTTTCCCATTTGCAATTTTAGGTCTGGTACATATTCGCAACCAGATTAAACAAAACCGCAAAGTGGGTACTAATGAAGCATTAACATTGTCCTGCAAGTTTGGTGATGTACAACCTCATGATAAGGGCGTGCAGTTTGACTTTATGACCACGGCGAAAGTCGGCAATGACGTGGTGATGGAAGGGGTAACTACCTATTTAGCCCGTCAAAAAACCAGTGTTAAAGCTACTCCTAAACTGGTAGACAATAAAACGCCAGCCTATGAACTCAATGCCGAATGGAATGTATCTGAAAATACTGGTCGTCGTTATGCTTTAACGTCTGGTGACTTTAACCTGATTCATATCCATGCCATCACGGCAAAAGCATTCGGTTTTAAACAGGCGATTGCCCATGGTATGTGGAGCAAAGCGAAAGCACTGGCCAGCTTAACTTTGCCAGATGCCTACGAAGCTGATGTCTGGTTTAAGCTCCCGATGTATCTCCCTTCAAAAGTGGAGTTCTTGACTGCTCAGGAAGGACAATATACCGAGTTTGTCATCCGAAACGGTAAAAACAAAAAACCGCATGTCACGGGAAGTGTCAAAGCACTTTAAGACCAAAGCCTAAGTCACTGTCGATTTAGGCTTTTTTGTTTTAAGCTCATGGAAAACAGATTTCTAGGGATGGAAGGATGCAGCAACTAAAAGATTACCTTTTTGCCAATACGGCAAATTATCAAGGTCACGTCGATGAACGCTTTATCGACCTTGCCAGACAGTTCAGCCGGATGCAGGATGCACGGACAGAGTTAGGTGGCGCTGCTCTGGTGATTTATTTTCAGGGTCAAAAAGTTGTTGATATCTGGACAGGGAAAAAGTCTGAAACCGAAAGCTGGCAAGCAAATACCTTGTCGCTCTGCTATTCCACCGGGAAAGGGGTTTTATCTACCTTAGCGCATATTTTAGTCAGTGAAGGTTTTGTTGATTATGATATTCCAGTAGCAACTTACTGGCCTGAATTTGCCCAACAGGGTAAAGATCAAATTACCTTAAGGCATATGCTGAGTCATCAAAGCGGTTTATATGATATTCACAATCTTGTTGCTGATGCCTCGGAAATGGCGGATTGGCAGCATATGCTTGCTATTATAGCCCAGGCCAAACCACGTTTTGCAGTGATGACAGATGCAGCATATCAGCCCTTAACCTTTGGCTGGCAAGTCGGTGGCATTTTGGAAAAAGCCACAGGTAAAACACTGGCGGAACTGATGCAACAATATCTGGTTGCACCATTACAATTAGATGCTGCCTATTTTGGTGTACCTAAGGAAAAACTTGCTGAAGTTGCCAGGATTATTCCTCAACAAAAAGTTTCAAAAGATAAGCTTCAAAATTCCAAACCTAAAGTAAAACCTGCACAGGCACGCAAAGCATCTCCATTCGATAAATTATTGGAGTTATCCGGCCAAAAACCTCAAGACTTTCAGGATGCGATGATTCCAAAAGGAATGAAAAATTTCAGCTTTTTTAGTGATCAAGGTTTACAAGCTATAATTCCTGCGGCAACAGGTGTGTTTAGTGCCAATAGCCTAGCTCGAATTTATGCCATGCTTGCCAATGGCGGGGAGTGGCAAAGGCAGCAGTTGATAGGCACTGAAATCTTTAAACAGTTAAGCCAAATTCAGTACACCCGACGTGACCGGATTATGCCACTACCGATGCATTGGCGATTGGGTTATCACCGGATTTTAACTTTAGGCAAATCATCATCAGGGTTTGGGCATATGGGCTTTAATGGCTCTGGTGCATGGTGTGACCCGGAGCGTGGTTTAAGTTTTGCCTATACCCATAATTTTTCCACGGCTTCCATCACAGGCGATTACCGGCTGTGGGGCTTGACCCAGGAAACACTACGCTGCGCGGATCGTATCTTGGCAGGTCGTAAGGGTTGGTTTTAATGTGCAACATGTTGTTGAGGAAAATAACGGGAAAATATGCTACTTTGCCTGAGATTCTAGCTGCTGTTGATATTTCATGAAAAATGTCGTGTTAATTCCTTTGCTGGCAAGTACTGCATTATTGGGATGTCAGGATGCCAAGCAATCGAATACGCAAGGCAATGCATCTATAGAGTCGAAAAAGCAACTGGCAGCATGGGCAGGAGAATATGAGGGTACAACACCGTGCATGAGCTGTTTATCCCGTTGCGAAGATTGTCCAGGTATGGCTGTGACTTTGGCATTGTATGAAGATTAAACCTATACCTTAACCCGTGAAAGTTTAAGTGGTCATAGTGAAGTCGAAACCTTGAAAGGTAAGCTGCGTTTTATAGATGAATCAAAGCAAAGAATTGAGCTGATCAATGTGGCAACGCGTAATTTACTCTATGTAAATTTAGATGAAAAAGTTCTTGAAATTCGTGAAGATCAAAGCGGTAAAAGCTATCAGATGCAAAGTGATTTTCTTTTGGGAAAACTGAGCTAATTTTATTGAATGTATAAATAAAAATTTCGTCTTTGTTTCGGCAGAATACAAGATTTTTATTGTTCATACCTCCGCCATTTATTTCACTATTTTATAAAAAAACAGTATGCTTAGACCTGTAAAAAGGAGCATACATGTATCAAGTACTTGCACGAAAATACCGTCCACGTAATTTTAATGAATTGGTGGGGCAAAACCATGTGTCGCGCGCACTGACGAGTGCCTTGGAACGTGGTCGGTTGCATCATGCGTATTTGTTTACCGGGACTCGCGGAGTAGGTAAAACCACGATTGCCCGTATTTTGGCGAAATGTCTGAACTGCGAAACTGGCGTGACCTCAACGCCTTGTGAAGTGTGTGCAACCTGTAAAGCGGTGAATGAAGGCCGTTTTATCGATTTAATCGAGATTGATGCGGCTTCACGTACCAAAGTAGAAGATACACGTGAATTGTTAGATAATGTTCCCTATGCGCCTACGCAAGGTCGTTTCAAGGTTTACTTGATCGATGAAGTGCATATGCTTTCGACGCATTCCTTTAATGCCTTACTGAAAACATTAGAAGAACCACCTGAACATGTAAAATTCCTTTTTGCTACCACTGATCCACAAAAATTACCGATTACTGTTATTTCCCGTTGCTTGCAATTTACTTTGCGTCCACTAGCAGTCGATGAAATTACCGAACATCTCACCAGTATCTTAAACAAAGAAGAAATAAAAGCCGAACAGGATGCCATCTGGCAAATTGCTGAATCTGCCCAGGGGTCATTACGTGATGCCTTATCTTTAACCGATCAGGCCATTGCCTATGGTCAGGGCGCAATCCAGCATCAAGATGTCAAAGACATGCTGGGTCTGATTGACCGTACCATCATTTATGATTTGATCTTGGCCATTCATCAGAACCAGAAAGCCCGTGTCAGTGAATTGCTGATGCAATTTAGACAACAGGCGCTGGATGTGTCACTGGTTCTGGATCAATTGATTTCAACCCTGCATGAACTGGCATTACTGCAGTATTTGCCTGAGCTGAGCTTGAAATACAGTGCTGAAATCAATCAAAAGATTATGCAGTTGTCGCAACGCATTTCAGCACAAGATTTGCAATTGTATTATCAGGTGGCCTGTAAAGGCCGTGCTGACCTGCAACTGGCGGTGACGCAAGAGCAGGGCTTTGAAATGTGCGTATTGCGCTTATTGGCGTTCCGTCCATTACAGCCCAATGAAGTTCCGCTATCACAAGTACAACAAGTTGTTACACCGAGCGTTCAGCCTGTAGTACAACAGTCGATTCAACATGAGGTTCAGCAGCAAGCAGCTCAAAATATAATGGTAGAACAGGACACACCTGTTGAATCAGCAGCTGTATATGATGATTTTGATGATGCTCAGTATGATGATGACTCATTTAATGAAGTTACAGCTCAATCTGTTTCTGTAGATGAACCAAGTTCGGATGATTTCCTGGAGAAAGAAACTGTAGAAGCTGAAGTGCGATCTACTCCATCAGATTCTTCATTGCATCCAGCTCAAGTACAGTCGGAAAAAATTATCTTCGATCCATCGAGTGACGATGCTTTATTTGGCTTTGATGATGAGCCTGAAGCAATAAGTACTACAGCTGATGAAAGCAGCAGCGATGATTTTCTGTTTGATGAACTAGTACCATTAGCAGCCAATGAATTAACGCCTGTCAAAGCTCCAGCGGAAGTTCAGGCGCAAGCTCAGCAACCTGTAGAAGAAACCGCACAAGATTTATTATTTGATTTGGCAGCTGAACCGGCTGTTCCGGCACATCAAGAGGTACAAGGCAATCTGACCGATATTTCATCAAAACTGATGCCACAAGATATTTTAAGACTAAAGCCTCAAGTTCTTGAAGGCGAGTGGATGGTGGATAAGTGGGAGTATTGGTTCCGTAACAGTGATCTTTCACCGGCAGTCCAAGAATTGGCTCAGCATGGCGTGATGACGGGTCAAATCAATGGTGAATCGACTTTCCACATTCCAAAGCAATATGAAGCTTTGTTGACTCAGTTGCAGCATGCCTTGGAGCATGCCTTAAAAACTGAATGGTCGAGTACTCATTTTCAGGTTCATTATGCAGATGTAGAAACCACAACGCCGTATAGCATGCAAAGTGAGCGTAAAGAAAAAGCCTATGCACGTGCGGCAGAGTTACTGCATGCAGAACCTGCGGTCAAAGAGCTTCTGCAAAACTTTGAGGGTGAAATACAGAATATCCAGCTCAAATAAGCTTATTCATTCACACTGTACTGATAGAGAGTATCCCGCATTTTAATTGGAATCGGGGTGCTTTTTCGTGTCTGGCGGTCGACAAATACATGCACGAAATTGGCTTTGCGCTGAGGCCACATCATGGTCCTGTTTGAAAATGGCTAAATCATATTGCAGGGATGAATTGCCCAGTTTGGAAATTGTCACACCGACATCAATGATTTCAGGATAAGACAATTCCTGAAAAAAACTGCATGCCGAATCCACGACTAATCCAATCACGGGCGAATAGCGAATATCAAAGTCTGCCTTTTCAATCAGCAGGGAATTGGCAGCGGTATCAAAATAACTGTAATAAGTCACATTGTTGACGTGTCCATAAATATCATTATCCGACCAGCGGGTTTGAATCGGTAAAAA
Source organism: Acinetobacter sp. YH01018 (assembly GCF_013420295.1). Lineage (NCBI taxonomy): Bacteria > Pseudomonadati > Pseudomonadota > Gammaproteobacteria > Moraxellales > Moraxellaceae > Acinetobacter > Acinetobacter sp. YH01018. The sequence goes on along the minus strand of NZ_VOYL01000001.1, from coordinate 121,353 downwards.
ATATGAAAAATCGGCACGATGTTTAGGGATCTGTTTCATTGCTATAGTCACTTTAATGATTTCATTTTTTTCTGGAAAGCCTATGAAAATACAAGTTAAAAATAGCTCATCTCAATAAAACTGGATGACCTGTAATAACTGTAAAAGCAATTTAGATATTACTTAAATCTTTATTTTTATCAGCAGCATAAGTTTGATTTAAGCATAAATAGCTTGATAAATTTCCCGTGCGTCATGTTGGTTGAGATCACGCGGGTTATTTTGCAACAGCCGGGTTTGTAGCATCGCATCATTGGCCAGTTGTTCCAGCATATTTTCAGGCACATTCAAATCTTTCAACCTTAAAATCAGGCCGCTTTTGTCCAGATGATTCTGCATGTGGTCAATAAATAAATCACATAGACCGTCTGTACTGCCGTTGCTTTTCGGGTCAAGCCAGCACATCAGCTCGGCATAGTACTGTTTGGCATTCGGGGCGTTGAACTTTAACACTTCGGTCAACACCAGAGCATTGCTATGCCCATGTGAAATATGAAAATGTCCACCTAAGGGATAAGCCAGCGCATGAACTGCTGCCACTGGAGCATTGGCAAAGGCCTGTCCGGCGAGCATGGAGCCAACCAGCATATTTTGCCGTGCTTCTAAATTCTGCCCATCTGCCAGGACCAAACTTAGATTTTTATTGAGTAATCTTAACGCCTGTTTGGCTAACATGTCAGCATAGGGATTCTTTTTGATTTTTGAGGTATAGGCTTCAATCGCATGCACCATCGCATCAATACCGGTTGCCGCGGTAATATGTGCAGGTAAGTTTTGGGTAAAAGTCGCATCTAAAATGGCGACATCGGCAAATAAAACTGGAGCAACGATGCCGGTTTTGGTGGTTTCACCTGTAGTGACAATCGAGATGGGAGTGACTTCGGAACCTGTACCTGCCGTTGTAGGAACTAAAAACAGCGGCAATCTCGGTTGTTTGGCATTATTTACGCCATATAAATCCTGCAAATTTTGTTGTTGCTGCGGATGAGCCAGAACCGCAATCACTTTGGCAACATCCAGTGAACTGCCACCACCAAAACCCAAGATGATGTCTGCTTTTTCATTTTTGGCGAAGTTTACGGCGTCCAATACAATATGTTCAGGAGGATCGGCCTGAACGTTTGAATAAATTGCATAGGGCAGTCGAATGGTTTCTAAAATTTCAATAATCGGCATATGCAGTTGCTGCTGAATGATACCTGAATCGGTGACCAGCAGCAGTTTTTTATACGTCTGTTGTTGTAATAATGGCTTTAACTCATAGATCGAGCCCAGTCCTGAAATAATATTCGAGACGGTTTGAAATTGAAAATGGCTCATCTATTGCTTCCTTTTTGATATCAAATTCAAGATTATTGTTTTAGTGTTCTATAGGATTCATCCTGTAAATAACTTAACATAAGACACCTGAAAATAAAGCAGTAATTGAGGTTGTTATGTCATCCAAAACGCCCTATAAGGTGTTATGTGTATGTTTAGGAAATATTTGTCGCTCTCCTACGGCAGAAGTTGTTCTTAGACATTTTTGTGATAAACAGCAACTGAATATTATGATCAACTCTGCAGGAACCAGTAATTACCATCCCGGAAAAGCACCAGATGAGCGTAGCCAGAAACATGCCTTAAAACGGGGCTATGATTTATCATCGTTACGGGCGCGCCAGTTAAAAGCGCAAGATTTTCTTGAATTTGATCTTATTCTGGCGATGGATCATGAAAATTTATTCAATATTCAAATGCTTTTAAAACAGGCTCAAACCGCCTATGCGGCCCACCAGATTCGGGCAAAAATTGCATTGATGAGTGAATACGATCAAACTTATCCCAAACAGGCGTTGCCAGATCCTTATTATGGCGGAGCAAATGGGTTTGAGCGTGTACTCGATCAGTGTGAATCGAGCAGCTTGGCTTGGGTCAGCATTTTTAAACAGCAGTTCAAACAACAGATCGATGTGAAATAAAGGTTTAAGCACATGAATATTCAAACTCAAATTCAACTTAAGCCTTTTAATACCTTAAGTCTTGATGCAACCACATCGCATTACTGCAAAGTTCAGTCCACAGCTGAATTGGTGGATGCTTTAAATTATGCTAAGCAACAGCAGTTAAATGTTTTGATTCTGTCTGGTGGCAGCAACATGCTCTTGCCGGAAAAAATCCATGCGCTGGTGATTCATATGGACATTCAGGGCATTGAATATGTGATTGAAGATGATTACAGCAAAACCATTCGCGTGGGTGCAGGTCAGGTCTGGCATGATTTCGTACTCTGGACTACAGAAAATCATTTATATGGCCTGCAGAATCTGGCACTTATTCCAGGTTTGGTCGGTGCATCTCCGGTACAGAATATTGGTGCCTATGGAGTAGAAGCGGGTGAGTTCATCGAGTCGGTTCAAGTTTATGACCGTCAGCTGGAACAATTCAGCACCATTCTGGCTCAAGATTGTGATTTTTCCTATCGGCACAGTATTTTTAAAGATGACCCGAACCGTTTTGTGATTACTCATGTGACTTTTAAGTTGCTTAAGCAAGCCCATTTAATGTTGAATTATGGTGATCTCAAGCAGGCAGTAGGTGAAGAACAGACGGCTGAAAACCTGCAAAAACAAGTCATTCAGATTCGTCAAAGTAAATTGCCAAATCCAAAAGAATATCCGAATGTGGGAAGTTTTTTCAAAAATCCAATTATTTCAGAACAGCTTTTTGACCATTTGGCACAGACATTTCCGAATTTGCCCCATTATCCTCAAGCAAAAGGTGGGGTTAAAATTGCAGCAGGCTGGCTGATTGATCAATCAGGCTGGAAGGGTAAAAAACTGGGTGTGGTGGGTATGTTCCATAAGCAGGCTTTGGTGCTAGTCAATTATGATCAGGCCAATCTGGCGGATGTTCAGACCACGTACCATGCTGTACAACACGATGTGCAGCAAAAATTTGATATTTTGTTAGAACCGGAACCGGTCTTGTTTGATGAAACAGGCTTAATTCGTTCACATCTGGAATAAAAAATGATGGCGAAATCGCATTGGATGGTACGACTGGTACAAATAGCTTCAGTGCTATTTGTACTGTTCGGTTGTTTCATGGTTTTGCTTTATTCACCCTTTTATTCTGGTTGGGTGGTGAGTGCATTAAACAGTTTTGTGCCTGTAGAGGTGAATCAGGTCGCGGCAAAAAGCCAGCAAATGGCAGCTTTAAGTGAACATGAAAATCTGGAGCCGGGTTCTAAAGTCTGGATTGCCCGTCAAGCCTATCTAAAATTGATGGAAGAGGCGATACAAAGCCATAATTCACAGGATCTGGTATTGATTCAAGCGCGTTATAAAGCCTTGCAACAAACCATTGAAGATGCCCAGATCAAAGAAGAACAACAACAGGACAAACCGCAAGTTCCGCTGCTGGCAAAGCCGGTTGAAGCTGCATCTGAAGCAGAAGATCCCACCCAAACGGTCAAAGATTTGCTGGATTTAAACAGCAGCGAAAATAAAGCCTTAATGGAAAAATATCTGGATTTTCTGCGCACGCATGAAATAGAACCGGAAAAGGTGGCTGGAGAAGCGGTTGACGAAACAATCTATCAGGATATTGCCCTGATTCAGGAGCAAAATGAACAATCACAGTCACAAAGCTCTAAACCTTATGCAATTGTGGTCCTGGGTGGTGGGTTGACACTGGATAAAAATAGCAAGGATATTGTGGTAAACAAATATACCCGTCTGCGTTTAGAAAAAACCTTAGAAATAGAACGACAGTACCATTTACCGATTGTGCTGAGTGGTGTTGAAGCACCGTATATGCAGCGCTGGTTAAAAGCATATAATGTCGATGCGAAACTGCTGGAAGACCGCAGCATGAATACCTGTGAAAATTCGCGTTTTAGCTCATTGCTATTGCAAAAAAAAGGTGGAGCTCCACGGGTGATTCTGATTACCGACCGTTATCATATGCCGCGTACCCGTCGTTTATTTGCCTTGAATGGTATTGAAACTGTACCTGTGGAAGCACCTATGCCCACTCAATTGACCCACTGGCGTCCAAGTGAACAGAATTATGACCATAGCCGCCGTGCCAATTATGAAATGTTAGCCACTATTCGTGATATCTGGTTTGGTTCCAGTGATTGCCGAGAGGTACCTTAATGCCTGATATTCCATTTTTAAATCCTGCTATTTTAAAACAGCTGGATTTACCCGTTCCAAGTCGTGAAACCACACCTCAATTACTTGAAGCATTGAATCTGAACCAGCCTTATCAACCTTCACTCGAAATTCAGGCCTATCGCAAGTTATATGGTTTGCATTTGCTGGACTGTGAGCACTGGCAAGGCTATGTGCAAATGCCTTTGTTTAAATTGCATGTACAGGTATTTCAACCGAATCTGGGAAAAATTGCCTTACCGAAAATACGTGGCACGGTATTTTTACTGCACGGCTACCTGGAACATAGTGGGATTTACCAGCCGATTATTCGTGAATTGCTGGAACAGGGTTTTAGTGTCATTACCTATGATTTGCCCGGTCATGGCCTGAGTGACGGTTCGCCGGCAAATATCAAAAATTTTGATCATTACCAGCAGGTATTACATGCTGTTTATCACTACATTAAAAATGCCGAGCAATTACCGAAACCCTGGTTAGGAATCGGTCAGAGTACCGGTGGTGCCATCTGGATGCATCATTTGCTGGAATTTGCCCAGCGTCGTGAAAATCCCTATGTAGACCGTGTATTATTGCTTTCACCGCTGCTTCGACCAGCCAAGTCGGCGTGGTGGCATAATTCTGTTGGTCTGGGTATTATCCGACGGATTAAGCGTCAGGTACCACGGCATTTTAGGCGTAATAATCATAATCCTGAGTTTTTACGTTTTGTCCGTTTAAAAGATCCGTTACAGCCCCGTATGATGGGAATGGACTGGATTCTGGCCATGTCAAAATGGATGCAGGAAATGGAAGAGCGTCCTGCTTGCCGCATTCCCGTCTGGTTGGCACAGGGGGCACAGGACCAGACGGTCGACTGGCGCTATAATATTGAGTTTATTCGTCGCAAGTTCCGTTTACAGACCTTATTGATGCTGGAAGAAGGGTCACACCAGTTGATCAATGAACGTGCTGATATTCGTGCGGCCTTAACCGGTTTGATTCCTGCTTTTTTACATGCCCAAAGCTCATCTGGTTATTATTGATTTGCTTTACATGACTACCTGAAAGAGGCTCATGTGGCACCTGCTGTCCCACAGTTAAATTCCAGGTGTTTGATTCGTGAGTGTGGCAAGGATGCCACACGTTCCCCATCACGACAGGATGTCGTGTATGGGGAATAAAGACTTTTGCCTACTTTTGGTCTGTCAAAAGTAGGGTTCAGCCTACACAAAGTGACTTGAACTTTTAAAGAAAAGACAAGGCTGAGAAAAAATTAAATATAAATATCAAATATTTAAATATAGAATGTCATCATATTGATTTGGTGCTGAAAATAAAATTCAAATTATGGGACAGCACTGGCCCATGTAGCCTCTTTGTTGATTCTTTGAAATGCAATTCACTTTGAATTTGTGTCCCGATTAAAATCTTTCTGCATGGGCTAAGTTCCAGATGCGATAATAGAAGTTTTCATGATCTCCTGCTTTGCAGTTGAGTAATTCACCTTCTTTTAACCAGAAGTGCAACTGGGCATAATTCTTGATTTCCCGGTCATTAATGCGCTGGGCTAAATGATGTGGCTTGATATCCGCTGGATGTTTTAAGCCTGCGACTGCAATCATTTCGGATAAGGCACGCAGGGTATTTTTTTGAAAATTCAAAACACGAACTGCCTTGCTGGGAACATGCAGGGCTTTTTGCCGTTCCTGGTCTTGGGTGGTAACACCAACCGGGCATTGGTTGGTATGACAACTTTGTGCCTGAATACAGCCTACGGCAAACATAAAGCCACGTGCTGAATTGACCCAGTCTGCCCCAATTGCCATGGTACTAGCAATGTCAAATGCACTGATAATTTTGCCGCTTGCTCCTATCTTGATTCGATTTCTTAAACCTGCACCGACCAAGGTGTTATGGACAAACAGTAAACCTTCACGTAAAGGCGTACCCACGTGGTCAATCAGTTCAATCGGGGCGGCACCACTACCACCTTCAGAGCCATCTACCACAATAAAGTCTGGCACAATTTGAGTTTCAAGCATGGCTTTGACAATACTCATGAATTGCCAAGGCTGGCCAATACAGAGTTTAAAGCCCACCGGTTTACCGCTAGACAGTTCACGCAGTTGCTGTATAAAATGCATCATTTCAATCGGAGTGCTAAATGTAGAATGTTGTGCTGGGGATACGCAATCATGTTCCCGGCTCACTCCGCGTATCTGGGCAATTTCTTCTGAAATTTTGCTTTTGGGTAAAATTCCTCCATGACCCGGTTTTGCCCCTTGAGACAGCTTGATTTCTATCATCTTGATTTGCGGTAATCGTGCTTGCTTGGTAAATTTTTCCGGATCGAACTGACCCTCCAGAGTACGGCAGCCAAAGTAGGCACTACCCAGTTCCCACACGATATCCCCACCATTTTCCAGATGATAAGGGCTGATACTGCCTTCACCCGTATCATGGTAAAAATTGCCCATTTTCGCCCCCAGATTCAACGCCCGAATCGCATTGGCGCTCAGGCTGCCAAAACTCAGGGCGGAGATATTCATAATGGAGGCGCTATAGGGCTGTCGACATTGATGATTGCCGATTTGAATACGGAAGCTTTCAGGATCGGCAGGTTTGCATGGTGTAATGGAATGGGTAATAAAACGGTAATCTTGCTGATAGACATCAATCAGGGAGCCAAACGGTTTATCGGCATTTTTATTCTTGGCACGTTGATAAACCAGACTGCGTTGCATCCGTGAAAAAGGCAGGGCATCCTGATCGTCTTCAATAAAATATTGCCGGATTTCAGGACGAAACTCTTCAAAAATAAAGCGAAAATGTCCAATGATGGGATAATTTTTCAGGATTGAATGCTGATTTTGCAAGATATCATATACACCAACAAGGGTCAGGATTCCTGAAATCAGCCATAAAGAATTCAGAAAGGGATCGGAAAGAAAATAATGAATAGATTGAGGTTCATAGATAATTCTAAACCAGCTAATTGTTAAGGTAATAAAAATACAGCTAAACCAGACCGAGTATCGTGAGAAAAAAGTATTTAAAAGTCTATGTCTGACGGCTTGGGCTGGAACTGGCATTTTCATGTTTCCATCAAATGGTTCATAATATGAATTTGCCTATTTTATGTACACTGTACAAGTTCTGATTTGTAAAACCACTAAAAGGAGCTAAGAGTAAATCTCAGCTGTTAAGGTTGAGTATAGGCATTCTTGAATTGAATGAAAGTTGGACTGAACACTACATAAGAGTATATAAACACATGGAAATAGAAATTCAGAATAAATGCTTAATCAATAATCAGATTAACACTGCTGATCTTATGCTTTCACAAAGCGGAGAGTTTGAATTACATTGGTTTTATCTAAGCCACAGAGGTAATTTATATGACGATGAAATCCATTCGCTATAATAGTGGAGAACTGGCGTGCTAGTAGAGCACAATATGTTTTTCTCCATGTGTAAAATCCGTCACCATCAAGCTTTGTGTCGGGGTGAGAAAATAAAGCTTGATGTTCTATAAGCCTACCAGACAATACTAAAAATAGATCCAAGCAGAAATATTCTATAGTCCCAAAGATTGGGACTTTTTTTATTGTTTATTTCAGTGCTTTTATTCATCCCCGATTTGACGAACTGCATTGGAAACTTCAATCGGCTCGATGTGCTGAATCTTGTTGCCAAAACTCCTTAACCACCATGCCAGTTGTGAAGTGAAAGGCACGGTTGCAGTGACTTGGGCCAAACCATTCTCTAATTTTTCAATCACCTGGTCCGTGCTGAGCTGGCTTTCATCAAAGTAATGTGCATCTTCTTCTGTCATGGTCAGTTTTAATGTCACATTTTGGGTCGGTTTGTTATAGTCGACCCTAAAGCCTAAGGCACCGGATTCAATATAGGCATCAATATCAAAGTTAACCGGATGCATCGCGCGCGAATTTAGCACTACAGCCGATTTAAAACGATGCAGGGCAAAGGTCTGAATATCGGTTTTATCATGGCGGGTACAAATCAAATAAATAATCGCACCTTTTTGTACCAACGCTAAGGGATTTAAAATATAGGTTTTTTCTTCGCCAGAATGGCTGCGTCCCTGGTAAACACATTCCAGCTGTTTGTCTTGCAGCAAGCCTTCATAAATGGACTGTTGTGCCAGTTTGTCGACGACAGGGGGAATCAGCGGTTGAGTCGCCGGGACAATACGCACACGGTTAATCCATTGGCGTACATTGTTTTGGGTCGACAAGCTGCGACGTGCCAGATCAAACCATGGATTCATCTCTTCAATCAGGCTAGGCGGCAACAGGTGTTTTAAATGTTCTTCGACCATCATAAAGGTGACTGCTTGCGAGCTGGTCATATGCGGCAAACTTTGAATAGGCGCATCTGAACGCCAGCGCCAGCCTTGAGGCACGGTTTTACTGCTTTCAATCGGAAAACGTAGCGAGATTTGATTTAAATCACGTTGAATGGTACGCAGGCTGATATCAATGCCTTCACGCTGTAAAATTTCCTGTAATTCACGGGTGCCCATCCATTTCCCGGTAGAAAGACGAGATAAAATTTGCCACTGACGATACAGGCTATTTGACGTTTCTTTTTCTTGTGAAGACATAACTAAAATTAAAGAACCAGTAGAGTGTTTATATATCCATTAAATGATGAACACAATAAAAAAACTGAATTATTTTCGCAAGCATGGGTGTCTGTAACTCTGCATATTTTGCTCCAGATTTATGCAAAAAATGCCGTTGAATGCATAAAATCATCATAGCTCAATAACTTAAAGAATGATTGGCATGTTTGTTGCTAGAGTCTAATCACAATAGAAAACAATGACGAGGTTTGTATGCTTAAAGAGAATCAAGATACAAATTCAATTTCTTTATTAGAAAATTTTGCTCACAGTGATATCGAGACTAATAGTAGCGTGACTACGGTAAATCAAGTAAAGCCACAAAATAAGGTAAATGCATTATTTCAACAGTTCAAATCACATTTCTTTAATGAGCTGGTTGATGATCGAAACATGTCCGGAGAAACCTGCCAAAAGATAGAACATTGGTTATCACAGCATACCTTGGAAGAGTTAAAGTCGCTTAACCAAACCGCCAAGGAGCATTTTTTATATGACGGTATTACTTTTACCGTCTATGGCGAATCTGAAGGAATTGAACGAACCATTCCCTATGATCTGATTCCGCGTGTCATTGAGAAAAAACAATGGAACAAGGTGTCCCTAGGTTGTGCGCAAAGGGTACGCGCGCTGAATTTATTTTTACACGATATTTATCATCAACAGGACATTTTAAAAGCCAATATTGTGCCTGAGTTGCAGGTGTTGGCTCATGAAGCTTATCAGCCACATATGTATGCACATGACCTGAAAGGAAAAATTTACAGTCAAATCAGTGGGATCGATATTATCCGTGACCGTCATGGTGAATTTTATGTACTGGAAGATAATTTAAGAACGCCATCCGGTGTGTCTTATATGCTGGAAAGCCGGAAAATTAGCCAAAAAATAATGCCACAGCTGTTCCAGCAAAATAACATTTTGGGTATTGAACAATATCCTCAGTTACTCAAAGAGATCCTTGTTGAAAATGCCTATGTAGATAAGCCTTTTATTGTGGTCTTGACTCCGGGTCGTTATAACAGCGCATATTATGAACATTCCTTCCTGGCAAGGGAAATGGATGTGCCTTTAGTGACATCACGTGACCTTTTTGTAGAGAACGATAAGGTTTATGTCAAAACGATTCGTGGCAGACAGCGTGTTGATGTAATTTATCGGCGAGTCGATGATGCATATCTCGATCCTTTATGTTTTTTGCCGGATAGCACCTTGGGTGTGCCTGGCTTAATGTCAGCATATTTAAATCACAATGTGGTGATTGCCAACGCGCCGGGTACCGGAGTGGCTGATGATAAATCGATCTATCCATACGTGGATAAAATGATCCATTTTTATCTGGGCGAGCAGGCCATCTTAAAAAATGTACCGACTTATCTGTGTCGGGAAAGTGAAGATCTGGAATACGTCTTAGCCAATCTGGAACAACTGGTGGTGAAAGAAGCACAGGGTTCAGGTGGTTATGGCATGTTGATTGGCCCACATGCCTCAAACAGCCAGATTGAATCTTTTAGAGACAAAATTAGTGCGGCACCGCATTTGTATATTGCTCAGCCGACACTGGATTTATCAGTTTGCCCGACTTTAACCGATTTTGGCGTGGCAGAGCGTCATATAGATTTGCGACCATTCGTCCTTAGCTCACCATATCGAACCGAGATTGTACCGGGTGGCTTGACACGGGTAGCCATGCAGGCAGGGTCGCTGGTGGTGAATTCTTCACAAGGTGGTGGCATTAAAGACACCTGGGTTGTCGATAATCTGCATTCATAGACCTTTAACCATGGGAAGGAAATCATGATTTTATTAAATAGTAATGCTCAGCACATTTTTTGGTTAGGTCGTTATTTAACCCGGATTCAATATACCTGTAGCCAGTTTCCGTTTGTGGAAGATCAGGAGGCATTGCAATATGCCCATGCTTTTTGCTTGCCGGCTTTTGATGCGAGTTCACTCAATGCATTATTGCTGGATGCTGAACAGCCGTCGTCTTTTCATCAACAATTTCAATATGCCAAAGACAACATACAGGACTTGCGTGGCATACTTTCAGCCAAGACCTATGCAGAGCTGAATCAGCTAATTAAAAATGCTCATGCGAATGCGAGCTATATATGTGACGTGGCAGCAGATTGCCATGATGTGATAGAGGCTGAATCGGCAGATGTGTTTCTGTTTTTTAGTTTGGGGCAGAATATTGAGCAATTGGACAGACAAATTCGTCTAAAACAGGACCAAAACACAACTTTAGATAATATTGATAAAATTGTTGATCTGCTGACTCAGATTGGCTGGGATAAGCTAGATGCTGCCTGGCAGCAGCTTAAATTAAACCCGGATAGTATGAATTTCTATCACTTTAGTGATCATATTCAACAGCTGTTTGAGGTGGATGTATGAAGTTGATGATTAATCACCAAACGCATTATCAATATAGTGATCAGGTCTGCAACAGTATTCAGTATATTAAAATGACGCCAGGCAGCAATGCTCACCAGCAGGTACATTGTTGGGATGTGAGTGTGCCGGGGTTAAAAGAAATTAAAAGTGATGCTTTTAAAAATATCTGGATTACCAGTTCGCAGCGACAGCCCTACAGCCAAATGACCATCATGGCACAGGGCATTGTCGAGATTAACCCTGATACGCAATCTGGAGTTGCTACTGACATCAATCCACAATTATTTTTGCAGCCTACCACAAGTACGCTGTGCAATGCCGACATGAAAAGTTTTGCAGATTGCTATGTTCCTCGCATTAATCGGGCTAACCTGATGGTGCTGTCTGAAGCCATCTTGAATTATATTCCCTATACACCTGAGCAAACTTCGGTCCATACCTCTGCAATCGAGGCTTTTCAATGCCGACAGGGGGTATGTCAGGATCACAGCCATGTCTTTATTGCCATGTGTAAATATTTAGGCTTGCCGGCACGTTATGTATCAGGTTATTTATTTGTACCCTATACCTCTCATCTTGCCAGTCATGCTTGGGCAGAGGTTTTTTTTGAAAATACGTGGTATTGTTTTGATACCAGCAACCAGTTATTTACGCCTAATGCACATATATATGTCGCCATAGGCCGGGATTACTGGGATGTTGCGCCAGTGCGAGGGATACGAGAGCGTGGAGGTATTGAATCCATGAGCTCTATTGTTCAAGTGCTCGCTTGCTGAAAATTTTAAAGTCATAAGGAGTTTCTAATGACTTATTGTTGTGCGCTACGGTTAAAAGACGGCTTGGTTTTTGTAAGTGATACCCGTACCAATGCCGGAGTTGATCACATCTCGGTATTTCGCAAGCTCTATATCTTTGGTGTGGAAGGAGAACGGTTTTTAACCATCCAAACATCAGGGAATTTAGCCACAACTCAAGCAGTGATTGGTCACTTAAACAACCATCTGGAACTTAAACAGGAACCGAACTTATATAGTGTCAACACCATGTTTGAGATGGCGGAACTGGTGGGCCATACCTTGAAAAAAGTGATTGCCGATGTGGTTGAAGATGCTCACACGCATGAACAAAGTAATTATTACTGCAGCATTTTGCTGGGCGGGCAGATTCAAGGGTCAGAAATGCAACTGTATAATATTTACCCGCAAGGCAATTTTATTTGTGCCACAGAAGATACTCCGTATTTTCAGATTGGTGAAAGTAAATATGGCAAGCCCATACTCGACCGGGCTTTAATTTATGAAATGCCTTTAGATGAAGCCGTACGCTGTTGTTTAATCTCTTTTGATTCTACCTTGCGTTCCAATGTTTCTGTAGGGATGCCACTTGATACGGTCGTGTATAGAAAAGATTCTTTGCATATTCCGAATGGCAAACGAATTTATGAAGAAGATCCCTATTTCTGGAAACTCAGTAAACAGTGGTCAGATACTTTGCGCCGTGGCTTACAGGAATTGCCAATCCCGACTGATGACTATCTAGAGTAATAAGCAGTTATGAAATTGTAAAAAAACCCAAGTACAAGCTTGGGTTTTTTTATTGGGATTTAAAATATTATTTTCTTATAGGACGTGCACTTAAACGACAGAGTAGCTCATAACCAATGGTGCCATTGGCTGCGGCAACATCATCAACCAGACGATTTTTACCCCAGAGTTCAACTTCAGTTCCAAGCGGAGCATCCATACCGGTCACATCAATGGCAATCATGTCCATGGCAACGCGGCCAATCACACGGGTCGCTTGACCGTTAATAGATACATAGTTCTGTTTAGGGAAGGCACGAGGGTAGCCATCTCCATAACCAATTGAAACGATAGCGAGGTCCATGTCTTTGTCAGCGGTAAAGGTGGAGCCATAACCGACATGTTCACCTGCTTGAATGTGGTTTAGGGCAATAATTTCAGCCGTAAAAGTCATGACCGGTTTAAGTCCTAAATCATGGACGGATTGATCTGCAAATGGTGATGCACCATAAAGCATGATTCCTGGACGGACAAAATCAAAATGCAGTTCAGGCCATTTATAAATAGCAGCGGAATTACAGCAAGAGCCCATCACGGGCGCACAAGCTTGTTTCACTTGCAGGAACTGATTTTTTTGTTGTTCATTTAAAGGATGGTTGGCATCGGCATTGGCAAAGTGCATGGCCAATACACAAGTAAAACCCTCAGCTTTAAGTGAATTAATTACTTCAATAATTTCGGGTACTTTAAAACCAAGACGGTTCATACCGCTATTCAGCTTGACCCAAACTTTTAATTTTTTACCAATATAAGCTGCTTTATGGGCGCGTAACCAGTCTAACTGTTGCTGATGATGGACCACACATTCAATATTGTTCTCTATCACCACCTGCATTTCATCTTCAGAAAAAATGCCTTCAATGAGGGTAATCGGTTGCTTATAGCCAAGTTCACGAATTTCTAAAGCCTCTTCCAGGCAGGCGACACCAAAAGCATCCGTTTCACCCAAGGCTGCTAAACAGTCTTTGACTCCATGTCCATAAGCATTGGCTTTGACCATACTGACAATTTGAGCAGTCGGTGCAAGTTGTTTGACACGGTTTAAATTATATTGAAGGGCTTCTCTATCAATATAAACTGTTGCTTGGCGCACCCTCGTCACTCCTTGGGATTACAATAAAAAATTACAGCAATTTGTTATATCAAATCGCTTATAAGCTCTACATAAGAATATTATAGATATGCTATTCCTCAGTCTTGAAAATGAGGAACTTAAGCAAAATGGAGAGGGATATTGTAATCCTATGACTGAAAATAAACACTAAGTTAAAGTGTATTTTTCACCAAATATTAAACAGAAAAAATTTATGTAATACGTAGCAGTGATGAATTAAAGCAATGGTACAAGAAAAATAAATTTAAAAAAACGAGGTCAGCACCTCGTTTTTTTATCTTATTCTTCATCATCATATTGAGCGTAGAACTCAGGTGAGAGATTGCTAAAGCGCGTGTATTGACCTTCAAAAGCTAGACGAACCGTACCGATCGGTCCGTTACGCTGCTTGCCGATAATAATCTCGGCAGTACCGGCTTCTTTGGATTCCTTGTTATACACTTCGTCACGGTAAATGAACATGATCAAGTCGGCATCCTGCTCGATCGCACCAGATTCACGTAAGTCGGACATCACCGGACGTTTATTTGGACGGTTTTCCAGTGAGCGGTTCAGCTGAGAAAGTGCAATGACAGGACAGTTCATCTCTTTAGCCAAGGCTTTTAAGCTGCGGGAAATTTCTGAAATCTCGCCGACACGGTTGTCACCCATACCAGGTACTTTCATGAGCTGAAGGTAATCGACCATGATGCAGCCAATTTTTCCGCCATGCTGTTTGGCAATACGACGGGCACGGGCACGTAATTCCGTCGGAGGCAGGGCAGAAGAATCATCGATGTACAGATGTTTTTCCTGTAGCTGTAAAATGGTACCGGTGACTTTAGACCATTCATCGCCATCCAGTTTACCGGCACGCAGATGACCCTGATGGACTTTACCGTAAGCAGAAATCAGACGCATGGCAATCGAATCTGCGGGCATCTCCATAGAGAAAACCAGGGCAGGCAAGTCACAGTTAAACAGCACACTTTCCACCAGGTTCATGGCGAAAGTGGTTTTACCCATAGATGGACGTGCAGCCACAATAATCAAATCACCAGCCTGCATACCTGAAGTTTTATTATCCAGTTCCACGAAACCTGATGTTAAACCGGTAATGTTCCCTTCCATTTGGGAAAGTTCGTTCAACTTGTCAAAAACATCGGCGACTACTGCATTAATTGGTTTTGGGCCTTGGGCTTTGGCATTGTTGTTATGCTGTTCAGCAATCGAGAAGATGTTGGTTTCAGCTAGATCCAGAATTTCACTCACGCTACGACCTTTGGTGTCGTAAGCATTCTGTAAAATTTCAGAGCTGACTTTAATCATGCTGCGTAATGTTGAAAATTCTTTAATTTTATTGGCATAAGTTTCCAGGTTATAAAAGCTGGAAGGAGAATCTGCCATTAATTGCATTAAGTATTCTTCGCCACCCACAGCTTCAAGCAGGTTCTGTTTGATCAGCCAGTCATTGACCAATACGGCATCATAAGGCGAGTTTTCCTGGGCTAATTTTTCAATGGCACGGAAAATATATTTATGACGTGTGGCGTAGAAATCGTTTTCACTTAATACATCACCGACTTGCTCAAAAGATTCTGCGACCGTCATCAGCGCGGCAAGAACAGCTTGTTCAATTGCCAAGTTATGCGGAGGTGTACGAAACTCTTTAAGTTGGCCTGACTCATTTGCTTTATTATCTACTTTAACTGAGTTAAGCATAGCGCTGGCATTCGCCTGTGACATATAAAACCCTAATTTTAAATGCAATAAATGAGTAATTTGAAAAAAATGCCGAAGAATAAAAAAGGTATTATCTTCGTATAAACAGATGATACGCGCTCTTAAAAAAAATGCGAATCGAAAATTTCATTTATTTAAGTATCTAAAAACAGTCAAAATAAATGAAGTGAACAAGGTCTATATAAGGGTTAATTCAACTATTTTGACTATTTTGACTATTTTTAGAGATAAAAAAAGAGCATGCAAAAGCATGCTCTTTTTCTTGCAAGAAATTACTCAGATACGATAGTAACGAGAACTTCAGCAATAACATCATGATGCAATTGGATTGCGATGTTGAATTCACCAGTGTGACGAAGCGCACCGTTTGGTAAACGAACTTCTGCACGGTCAACTTCAAGACCTGCATTAGTTAAAGCGTCAGCGATGTCACGAGTACCGATAGAACCGAATAGTTTACCTTCGTCACCAGCTTTAGCAGTGATTACGATGTTAACTTCGTTCAATTGGTCAGCACGTGCTTGAGCAGCAGCTAAAACGTCAGCTTCAGCTTTCTCAAGTTCAGCACGACGAGCTTCAAAAGCAGCAGTGTTCGCTTCAGTCGCTGCAACTGCTTTACCCTGAGGGATAAGGAAGTTACGGCCGTAACCAGCTTTAACTGATACTTTATCGCCTAGTTTACCAAGGTTTTTAATGCGTTGTAATAAGATAATATCCACAGCTCAACCTCACTTATGATTGTCAGTGTAAGGGATCAACGCTAAGTAGCGAGCTTGTTTGATAGCAAGCGCCAATTGACGTTGGTAACGAGCTTTAGTACCTGTAATACGGCTAGGAACAATCTTGCCGTTTTCAGTGATGTACTGTTTCAAAGTATCGATATCTTTGTAGTCGATGTACGTAACGTTCTCAGCTGTAAAGCGGCAGAACTTGCGACGACGGTAAAAACGTGCCATGTAATGTTCTCCTTATGCTTCAGCAGAGTCTTGAGCTTGTTGTGCTTCTTCACGTTGAGCTTTACGCGCACGTTTTTCTTCAGCACTCTTAGCAAGTAAAGACTCTTCAGTGATAGCGTGTTCACGACGAATAATAACATTACGAAGGATTGCATCGTTATAACGGAACAATTCTTCTAATTCATTAAGCGTAGCTTGACCACATTCAACGTTCATTAAAATGTAGTGAGCTTTGTGAATTTTGTTAATTGGGTAAGCCAATTGACGACGGCCCCAATCTTCTAAACGGTGAATTTGACCTTCAGCTTCTTTGATGTGAGTTAGGTAACGTTCTACCATACCCACAACTTGATCGCTTTGGTCTGGATGTACCAAAAGTACGATTTCGTAGTGACGCATTGTCAGCTCCTTACGGTTTATACAGCCTCTGCAAATACAAGCAGAGGCAAGGAGTCACAACTAAAGTTGTGTCGCATAAATTGCGAAGCGTGAATTTTAGAGCCTTTGCTGGCTAAATACAAGGTTTGAGGAGAGCAAAAAGCAAAAATACTGAAAATAGTGCTGAGCTAAATTTTGCTTATTATAAGGATGAAAAGGAAATTACTTACTAAAAGTTTGTTATTGAAAATAAGGAAAGTAAACAAAGTATAACGAGAAGGGTGCAAAGTGTATGACATATCTAATTAAAAGATAGAGCAGGACTCTATCTTTTAAAAAAATATGATGGGTAATTGTGGGGCTGTTGAAGTGAAACTAAACAACAGGCTGATGACAGTGATTAATTTGACAGAGAACATGAAATATTGCTTTGCCCATAACTGATCATTTTCAGCTTTAAAGCCCTGAATACTCAAATACACCCAGTACAGACACAAAAGGTTCAGTACGACCACATAAATCCAATTTGTATAACCATAAACAAATAATCCATTCATGGTGATACAGAACAATACAACGTAGATGAGTGACTCAATCTTGGTACGATGAATTGAACGTGCTACAGGTAAAATTGGAATCCCTGCATTTTTGTAATCTTCAAAGCGGTAAACTGCAATTGCCCAAGAGTGAGGCATTTGCCAAAGTGCATACCCAATAAAAATAAGTAAAGCACCCATGTCAAACTGATTTGCAACAGCGGTATAACCAATTACAGGTGGAGCCGCACCGGAAATACTACCGACAATGGTTTGGTGAATGGTTGTCCGTTTTGTCCATAAGCTGTAAAAACCAACATATACAACAAAACCAATAACAGCAAATAAAAAAGCGTACTCATTGACCCAAAACCACAAAATGCTAAAACCAGCGAATCCAAGTACCAGGGAATAAACCAAAGCAACAGGAACGGAAACTGATTTTTTAACCATCGCACGATTTTGCGTACGTTGCATCTTTTGGTCGATGTCTTGGTCAATGATGTTATTGACTACACAACCTGATGCTACAACCAGAGTTGTACCGAGAAGGGTAATGAGAAGAAGAAGGAAATCTACAGAACCTTGGGCAGCTACAAAGTAGCCACCCAAAGTGGTAACGAAGTTACCAAAGAGAATTCCTGGCTTAGTCAGGAATAAATACTTTTTCAGCATGACAACCAGTTTAGATCATCATGTTGTAGTGAAGGTAGTTCATGATCCATACAGAACCAACCAAAAGGATGGCAATGGTCAGAATCGTATAAACGAATGCAATAACGTTCCAGCGTTGCTCTGAAGAAGAGTTCATGTGCAGGAAATAAATTAACTGTACAAGAATCTGAGCAACTGCAGTAATTGCAATCACGGTAATCAAGATACCACGGCCAAAACCACCAGCCATCACCATTCCGAAAGGAATGATGGTCAGGATGATAGATAGGATAAAGCCAACTGTATATTGTTTAACGTTACCGTGTGCTGCACCAGCTGAATTGTGATCGTGACTCATTAGAGAACTCCCATCAAGTAAACTACGCTGAATACACAGATCCAAACGATGTCAAGGAAGTGCCAGAACAAGCTTAAGCATGCAAGACGACGAGTGTTTGGAAGAGTCAAACCATATTTCTTGATTTGAACCATTAACACGATCATCCATACCAAACCAGAAGTTACGTGAATACCGTGTGTACCTACCAGCGTAAAGAACGAAGATAAGAATGCACTTGTGCTAGGGCCATGACCTGCATGAACTAAATGATTGAACTCATATAATTCCATGCCGATGAACGAAGCACCAAATACCCAAGTAATTGCAAGCCAAGTAAGAACTTTAGATACGTCTTTTTTGTAGGCAGCAAGAACAGCAAAGCCGAACGTTACAGACGAAATCAAGAGGGCGAATGTTTCAGTTAATACGAAACTGAGAGATTCACCAAAAAGATCTCGTGCACTTGGAGTACCAACTGGAACGTGACTGCTTAATACAGCAAACGCGATGAAGAGTGTACCGAATAGGATCAAGTCACTCATCAAGTAAGACCAGAAACCAAAGACCGTGATGTCAGTATCATCGTGATGATGATGTTCATCGTGTCCGTGGTTATCGTGATGAAGTACTTCAGCCATAGTCTTAGTCCTTCTTCAAGTGTTTTTCAAGTTGTGCATAACGTTCGTTTTCGATGCGTTCAACTTCAGCAGCTGGAACATAGTAATCCACTTTCTTGGTGAAAGAAGACACGATGAAGCTAATGATCGCAGAAACGAATGTAATCGCTACTAACCACCAGATGTGCCAGATTAAAGCAAAGCCCATAACAGTAATGAACATCGCGATAACAAAACCAGCCGCACGGTTGGTTGGCATATGAATGTCTTCATACTTGGTTGGTTTAGTGTATGCAATACCGTTTTCTTTGTCAGTCCAGAAAGTATCAATACCGTTGATCTTTGGAAGATAGGCAAAGTTATAGAACGGCGCTGGAGAAGAAGTAGACCATTCAAGCGTACGGCCATCCCAAATATCGCCAGTAACGTCCATGTTTTTCTCGCGTTGCAAGAAACCCACCACGATTTGCATAACGAAACATGCAATACCCAGTGCAATAAGAACTGCACCAACTAAAGCAATATTTACATATGGATCCCATTCAGGGTTGTCAAATGTATTCAAACGACGAGTCATACCCATGAAACCAAGGATATAAAGTGGCATGAACGCAAAATAGAAACCGATGAACCAGAACCAGAATGCTGCTTTACCCCAAGCTTCATTTAACTGCCAGCCAAACATTTTTGGCCAGTAGAAGATGATACCTGCGAACATCGCAAACACTACACCACCAATAATTACGTTATGGAAGTGAGCGATAAGGAATAAAGAGTTGTGTACTAGGAAGTCCGCTGGTGGAACTGCCATCAATACGCCTGTTAAACCACCGATACCGAAAGTCACAAGGAAGCCAAGTGTCCAAAGCATTGGTGTTGTATAGGTAATGCGGCCCTTGTACATGGTGAATAACCAAGAGAAGATTTTCACACCAGTCGGGATCGCAATAATCATGGTCATGATACCGAAGAACGCGTTAACGTTGGCACCTGCACCCATGGTAAAGAAGTGGTGAACCCAAACAACAAGTGATAAAACACCAATTGCTACAGTAGCGTACACCATTGATTTGTAACCGAACAAAGCTTTGCGGCAGAATACGGCAGTAACTTCCGAGTAAATACCAAAAGCTGGTAATACCAAGATATATACTTCCGGGTGACCCCAAGTCCAGATCAAGTTTACATATAACATTGGGCTACCACCCAAGTCATTTGTAAAGAAGTGGAAGTCAAAGTAACGGTCAAGTGACAACATTGCAATAGTCGCAGTTAATACTGGGAATGTCGCAATGATAAGTACAACAGTAACTAAAGATGTCCAGGTAAAAATAGGCATATCCATAAGGGTCATGCCAGGCGCGCGCATTTTAATGATGGTAACGAAGAAGTTAACACCAGTTAAAAGTGTACCCAAGCCTGAAATCTGCAGTGCCCAAATGTAGTAGTCTACACCTACGCCAGGAGAATATTCGATACCTGATAGAGGAGGATAAGCCATCCAACCTGTTGCAGCGAATTCACCTAAAGCAAGAGAAGCCATTACCAGACCAGCAGCGCCAGCGAATAGCCAGAAGCTTAAAGAGTTTAATAGCGGGAAGGCAACATCACGTGCACCGATTTGAAGTGGTACAGAAATGTTCATCAAACCAACCACAAGACCCATCGCTACGAAGAAGATCATGATTACGCCATGCGCAGTAAAGATCTGATCGTAATGTTCTGGGTGCAAGTAACCTTCACCACCACCTTTTGCAAGGAACTGTTGAAGACGCATCATGATCGCATCGGCAAAACCACGCAGAAGCATGACAATCGACACAATGATATACATGATACCAATTTTTTTATGGTCTACAGATGTGAACCATTCGTTCCACAAATAGCCCCATTTTTTGAAATAGGTGATACCTGCAAACAGTGCAAGACCGCCTAGGACCATCATGGCAACTGTCACCAGCACGATTGGATCGTGAGGGATTGCATCCGGACCTAACTTACCTAAGAAGCTCATGTCTTATTCCTCTACAGAAGCAGTCGCATGTTCAACATTTGCATGAGCTTCAGAAGCAGCAGCTTCATGACCAGCAGTTGCCGAGTGATCAGCACCGTGGTAATTACTCATGTATTTGTTAATCACAGATTCGAACAGTTTAGGTTCTACTGAAGAATAATAAGTCACTGGGTGTGGCTTAGTCGGATAAGGCTTCAACGCTTCAGCAGCAGCCTTCTCTTCAGGAGTTTGCGCTTTCGCAACGATTGCTTCGATTTGGTGCTTAGAGCGGTTACCGTCACGTAAGGTTGCAAATTCAGCTTGATCTAAAACTGTTTTTTGAACAGCTTGAGGATTAATGGTATTACCATTACCCGCTTTAACTGCAGCAACCCATTCAGCAAACTGAGCATCAGTCACAGAGTGTGCACGGAAACGCATTTGCGAGAAACCATAACCTGAATAGTTAGAAGAGAAACCGCGGAAGCCTTCAGCAGGACTGGTTTCATTTGCCAAGAAGTTCAGGTGAGTTTGCATACCCGCCATAGCATAAATCTGACCAGACAATGCAGGGATGAAGAACGAGTTCATTGTGAAGTTAGAAGTTAAACGCAGGCTAACCGGAGTTTTTTCTGGGAAACGAATTTCGTTAACAGTCGCAATGTTTTGTTCTGGATAGATAAAAATCCATTTAAACTGTTCAGCAATAACCTGAACATTTAAAGGTGCTTTATCTGATTCTAGCGGACGGTATGGGTCATACTTGTGGGAACCCCACCAAGTTAACCAAGCTAAAATACCAATAATAATAACAGGAACACCCCAGACTACAATTTCAATTGCAGTAGAGTGTGCCCATGTAGGTTTATAGTCTGCATCTTTATTCGACGCGCGATATTTCCATCCGAACCATAATGCCATAATCGCTGATGGAATAACCACCAATAGCATTAAGTAAATCGCAGTCAACATGAGGTTTGATTGACCTTCAGCAACTGGACCTTTGGAGTTCAGAAGTACTAAATCACCACCACACCCAGTCAAGAGTGCAGCCATCGCAGATAAAGACAATACAGCTAAAATTGTTTGTCTCATTTTACAACCTCGGTGAAGAGTCCCATTCCCTAATTTAATATGGGATAGCGATTAAAGTGTCGCATGATTGGAAATGTTTATTTTTCACTTAGAAAATCCAAGCACAGTAAAGCCTTCCCAATCATGAGGCACCGCTACGTTGTAGGGCATTATGCCTGATATCGACAAACTAAGCTATATGTAAAGTGGCTTTAAATATCTGTTATAAAAACTGATTTTTTTACTCGGAATTAAGCTTTTATTATATGAATTTTATTTTAATATCAATATTCTGCGGAAAAACAGGGATATAAAAACAATCCCTGTCTAATTATATGCTTATTGTTTAACCACTTTGGTTTTGGCTAACTTATCATGTAAGGTCTGGCGCTTTTCGCCCAGTGCAAAAACATGATCAATAATTGTAATAAATGGCATAAATAGCAAATTTAAAACGATAAAAATAAAGCTACGTAAAGTGAAAGCACGCATCAGGCTGACTTTTTCACCATTATCGGCATCTACAATTTTAATTTTGGTCAGTTTTTTACCGATGCTTTGCCCGGATTTTGCCAACATAAATGCCTGTATACCTAGCATAATAATGAGGTAAATAAACATGGTCTGCCAGGCTTCAGAAGGTATAAGGGTAAATAATTCCTGTTGCAATTGCATGGCTTGAGTGGAAGTCTCGGCCGATTGCATTTTTTGCTGAATCTCGGATAACTGGTTAAATTGCTCCGGTTTTAGGAAAAATGACGGAATTGCGGCTGCAGGTAGCCAGAGTAGCAAGTCAATGATTTTTGCCAAAATACGGGTTGGAATTGCAGCCAACTCCTGTCGGGCAGTTGCTTTTTTTTCCACCTGAACTTTACGAATAGCTGAATTCTGTACAGGGCTAGGTTCTGGAAAAGCCGCAGGTGCGATATAGCCTTCAGGTGTATATACAAGTTTACCTTGGGTTAATTCACCTAAAGCCTTCCATTCGGTCATACCTTGATGCCAGGCCAAATCTGTTAGCAGCACTTGTTGGCTAGCGAGCATTTGATTAAGCTGCTCTAAGGTGTAAGGACCGGCTTGTTGATTATTTCTCGCCAAGTAAATTTGCATAAAACTCAATTCTCAAAATAAATCTAAAATACAAAAAATCGCAGAAGAAAAAAAAGACCCACGAATGGGTCTTTTTTAACATGTTTTATTACGCTTGTTGAGCTTTTTCTTCTGCAAGGAAGAACCAAGTGTCTAAAACGGAGTCCGGGTTTAAAGAAACAGACTCAATACCTTGTTCCATCAACCATTTAGCCAGGTCAGGGTGATCAGAAGGGCCTTGACCACAAATACCTACATATTTGCCTGCTTTACGGCATGCATGGATTGCCATAGAGAGAAGTGCTTTAACCGCTGGGTCACGTTCATCAAACAGGTGAGAAACGATACCAGAGTCACGGTCTAAACCAAGCGTTAACTGAGTCAGGTCGTTAGAACCGATAGAGAAACCATCGAAGTGCTCAAGGAACTGTTCAGCTAACAATGCGTTGGTTGGTAATTCACACATCATGATCACTTTCAGACCATTCTCGCCACGTTTCAGACCATTCAATGCCAATAATTCAATGACACGTTTCGCTTCGTTTACTGTACGTACGAATGGAATCATGATTTGAATGTTGGTTAAGCCCATTTCGTCACGAACTTTTTTCAATGCACGGCATTCAAGTTCGAAGCAATCACGGAAGTTGTCAGAAACGTAGCGGCTTGCACCACGGAAACCAAGCATTGGGTTTTCTTCTTCTGGTTCGTATAACTT
Organism: Acinetobacter sp. YH01018; assembly: GCF_013420295.1. Lineage (NCBI taxonomy): Bacteria > Pseudomonadati > Pseudomonadota > Gammaproteobacteria > Moraxellales > Moraxellaceae > Acinetobacter > Acinetobacter sp. YH01018. The sequence continues at coordinate 97,350 of NZ_VOYL01000001.1, read as the reverse complement.
ACCACCGATCAGGTTGGCATATTCGTTTGACTTAAAGTCAGACATACGCACGATCACTGGTTTGTCAGCGAATGCAGCAGCAAGGGTAGAAATACCTTCAACCAGTTTCTCTACATAGAACTCGATTGGAGAAGCGTAACCTGCAGTACGTGCCATTACAGCAGCGCGAGTTTCGCGTGGAAGGCTGTCAATGTTGAGCAATGCTTTAGGATGCACGCCAATCATACGGTTGATGATGAATTCAAGACGTGCCAGACCAATACCTGCGTTTGGAATTTGTGCGAAGTCAAATGCACGGTCAGGGTTACCTACGTTCATCATGACTTTAAATGGAAGCGCAGGCATAGATTCGATAGAGTTACGTTGAACTTCGAAATCTAAAGCACCTTCATAGATAAAGCCTGTGTCACCTTCAGCACAAGAAACAGTTACTTCTTGACCATCGGTCAGAACTTCAGTTGCGTTACCACAACCTACAATCGCTGGAACACCAAGTTCACGTGCAATGATGGCAGCGTGACAAGTACGGCCACCACGGTTGGTGACAATAGCAGCAGCACGTTTCATCACTGGTTCCCAATCCGGGTCAGTCATGTCAGATACGAGTACGTCACCGTCTTGTACTTTATCCATCTCTTTAATCGAAGTGACGATGCGGACTTTACCAGAACCGATACGTTGACCAATTGAACGGCCTTCACAAACCACAGTACCTTTTTGTTTAAGCAGGTAGCGTTCCATGGTGCCGACATTTTCACGGCTTTTTACGGTTTCTGGACGTGCCTGAACGATATAAAGCTGACCGTCATCACCATCTTTGGCCCATTCGATGTCCATTGGGGCGCCGTAATGTTCTTCAATGATCAAGGCTTGTTTTGCAAGTTCTTGCAGCTCATGATCATTTAAGGAAAATTGTTGACGCTCTTGTTTCTCAACGTCGACGACAACGACAGATTTACCTGCTGCACCTTCTTCACCATAAATCATTTTTTGGTGTTTAGAGCCCAGGTTACGACGCAGGATAGAATGCTTGCCATTTTTAAGAAGTGGTTTAGAAATATAAAATTCGTCAGGGTTAACTGCACCTTGAACGACCATTTCACCCAAGCCATAAGAAGCGGTAATAAATACTGCATCACGGAAACCAGATTCTGTATCCAGTGTGAACATTACACCAGCAGCACCAGTTTCAGAGCGGACCATACGTTGCACGCCAGCCGACAACGCTACGATGTCGTGAGCAAAGTTTTGGTGTACACGGTAAGAAATTGCGCGATCGTTATAAAGTGAAGCAAATACTTCCTTAATGGCTACAAGAACGTTGTCGATGCCACGGATGTTCAGGAAGGTTTCTTGTTGTCCTGCAAATGATGCATCTGGCAAGTCTTCTGCTGTTGCAGATGAACGAACGGCAACCGCGATGTCAGGGTTGCCGTTTGAAAGAGCAGCGAAAGATTCGCGAATTTCCTTTTCAAGTTCTGCTGTAAGCGGAGTTTCGACAATCCATTGACGGATTTTTGCGCCAGTTTCTGCTAGAGCTTTTACGTCATCAACATTAAGCGCTGCAAGCTCGGCGTTGATTTTAGCGTTTAGGCCACTTTGCTCGAGAAATTCACGATACGCAGCAGCTGTGGTTGCAAAACCACCCGGTACTGATACACCAGCATTAGACAAATGGCTGATCATTTCACCCAGTGATGAGTTTTTCCCACCAACGAGTTCAACGTCGTGTTTCCCTAATTTTTCTAGACCAATTACGCGCGCTTCCAAAGTTGTTACTCCACTTATGCAGTATTAATCACTATCTTGGCATGAAATTATAACAAATCGCCCAGCTTTTTGATTTACTCGGCGACACTCATGTAAGATCGGTTTACTATAAAGATTTTACAGCACTTAGACAAATATTTAAGGAGAATTTTAATGTCAGAAGGTAAACAGATTAAGCGCAGTGTGTTTTTTATCTCCGATGGGACTGCAATTACTGCTGAAACCCTGGGACACTCACTGTTAGCACAGTTTCCTCATGTAGATTTTGACATTCATATTATTCCTTATATTTCTTCAGAAGAAGCTGCGATGAATGTGGTAGCTGAAATCAACCAGCGTGCCGATCAAGATGGGCAACAACCTTTGGTGTTTGATACCTTGGTAGACCCGTATGTGCGTGATATTATCAATACTGCAAATGCAGTAAATCTTGATGTTTTTGAAGGGCTTATTGGAAAATTGTCTGAGGTGTTGGGTACTGCGCCTACAACTTTAGTCGGACAAACTCATGCTGTAACAGATTCTGAGTCATATAAAGCACGTATTGATGCAGTGCATTTTGCCCTAGATAACGATGATGGCGCACGCACACGTCATTATGACAAGGCCGATCTGATCCTGATTGGGGTTTCCCGTTCCGGTAAAACACCGACTTCAATTTATCTTTCATTACAGTTTGGAATTCGTGTGGCGAACTATCCGCTGACCGAAGAAGACCTGGATGACAACCGTTTACCTGCGGTATTAAAGGCACACAAGCATAAGCTATTTGGCTTAATGATTGATGCTGAACGACTTGTAGCGATTCGTAGCGAACGTAAAGCCAATAGCCGTTATGCAAGTTTTAATCAATGCCAAATGGAACTGCGTGCCGTAGAAGGCATTTATATTTCAGAAGGCATTAAATATCTGAATGTTTCTGAAATGTCGATTGAGGAAATTTCAACCCGTGTTTTACAGATGACAGGTTTAAAACGTCGTATTGGCTAATTTAAAAATGGAGTTAAATTCAGATTTAACTCCATTTCTATAATCGAAAATATAGAGCGTAATTATATGAATAAAGTATTAAAAATAAATAAAATAACTCTTGGTTTTGCTTGGTTTAGTCTGATAACTGCGCATGTTTTTGCACAATCTGTGGCTGATTTTGAAACCCAAATGATCAAACAATATGATCAAAGGCGTTTAGCAGACAGTTATGAGAGTGAGGGTGTTAATCAGGAGGTGGCTGTAAAAGTAGTCGATTTCATTCAGAGTCATCCACAAAGTTTCCACTATAATTTTAAAAATCTAGCCAGCAAAAACATGATTTCTATACATTATAGCCCTGATCAAAAGCTGAAATTTTATGCATTTGATATTTCAGCTGGCGGTACGATGCGGGAATTCGAATCTTATGTGCAATTTAAACAGGGCAATAAAGTTGTTACTCAGGCGGTGAATGATGGAGGATTTATACGATCCATTCAGCAAACTGAGCTGAATAAAGCACCTACTTATTTTATTTCAAGTACCTATATTGGCAGCAGTTGTGTAGGGGCCTATGCTATTCAGGCAGCGAAAATTAGAAATGCGCAATACCAAGCTGTCGAGGTATTTAAAATCGGAACGAAAGTACTGAACCATATTGATGTCAGTTATGACTGTCATTATTATCCAGAAAATATCCAGCCTTTTGATATGAATCGGCACTATATTCGTGTTTCTAAAAATCTTAAAAACATCGATATTTTAGTTATTAAGCCATCAGGTGAATTAACTTCTAATTATTTGCGTTATCAAAAGGCTAAACATTATTATCAATATATTGGCATAGTAAAATAAAATGCATAAGAGCGGCTGATATGTCTCTTTTTATGTTGAAACGTCAATAGGTAGTGATAATGACATCTACTAAATGTTCAACACCTTCCATGCTTTGTACTGCATTTTCAGTAATTTTTACCACAGGCCAGGTAATCAGCTTGCAGTTATCCTGTTGCAGCGCAGTGTAATAACGATCCGATTTGAGAAAAACCTTGTTTCCAGATGCCGAATTGGGCATTAGCTGGCGTTTTAACCAGGTATCTTGAACTTGGGAATCCAGATAGCGAATAGCCAGTAATGATTTTATGCGGGTATTAAATAAACGGCGATTCTTGATAATCAAAGGGTGCGAAAGCAGTTTGTGAATGCCTTTTTCAGTTTGAGGTAAGATAAAAAGTGGTGTAATTTGAAATACTTCTACAAATTTTGCGGTATTGCAGATCTGTTCCAGATGCATAACTGTCATCTGGTTGCCTCCAATAATAGCCACATTTAAATTAGTGAAATCAAAATTGTTAATATCTTCAGAAGAGACGATTTTCCCCTGGAATTTCTGGAAAAAATCGGGTGCATTTTGAAAGAATCCATCCAATGGATTCTTTTTCTTGTTGACCATTTTTATATCCTTTTTTATTTTTACTTTTGTTGCAGTTTGTTCTGTACTTCATAGGTATATCCAAGATGGAACTTTGGGTAAAGATTTTTCTGGAATCTTGTCAGTCATCGCCATCATGGCATCGGCAGGAATATGAAACCATTTTTTTAGGTCTGTTGAAGCCATTATGTACACCTCTAAAATCATGGTTTAATGGCAAGTGTATGAAAAAGCCGGACAATGTAATTTGCTTAAGTACTTAAAGTGATATGAGCATTTTTGTTAATCATCTAGTGTGCTTATTTGTTGAAATAATTTATTTAAATATTTGATATTTATGATTTAATTAATGTATTTTTTGTCCGACTTGTATCCTTAAAATGGATTATTCTTTATAGAGCGATGCCTCGAACACAAGTTCGTAAATGTTGTCCAGTCTTATTGCTAAAAATAGATCAGATGATCAACTGAATGAGCAGTTGTGATAAAAAATAGCACCTCAAGCAGGTGCTATTTACGATTTTAAAAGAATTAAGCGTTTTTGATATTCATCAATAATTCAAAGTTTTCAAGACGTTTATTTGTGTCATAGATATCACAGGTAAAGATAAATTCATCGACATTATATTTTTCTAACAGATTTTTTAAACCAGCTTTAACCGTTTCAGGTGAGCCAATTTGTGCCATGGCATAGAAACTATCAACCGACATTTTTTCTGCAGGTGACCAGATTTCATCAATATTTTTGATTGGCGGTTTCAACTTGCCACGTTGGTTACGGAACATTGAAATAATACGCTGATAGGGTGATGTTGCTAAATATTGCGCTTCTTCATCTGTCTGAGCGATTACCGTTGGAACACCCATTGAAACATAAGGCTGATCCAGGTATTCAGAGGGCTCAAAGTTCTCTCTATATAGCTTGATCGCCTGATCGAGCATTCGCGGTGCAAAATGGGAGGCAAATGAATAGGGTAGACCCAACTTTGCGGCCAGTTGTGCACTGAATAAACTTGAACCGAGTAACCAGACGGGAACATGGGTACTTTGACCTGGAGTTGCCACAATACGTTGCTGTGGTAGTGGATCTTTAAAGTATTGCAGAATTTCCAGTACATCTTGTGGGAATTGATCTTCAGTTTCCTGACGGCCACGACGCAGTGCACGCATTGTATTTTGATCCGTACCCGGTGCACGACCAAGACCAAGTTCAATACGGTTTGGATAGAGTGTTGCCAAAGTACCAAATTGCTCTGCAACTATTAAAGGGGCATGGTTCGGTAGCATGATGCCGCCTGAGCCGACTTTTAAAGTTCGAGTATTTGCCAATAAATAACTTAAGAGAACAGCAGTTGCTGAACTGGCGATGCCGGACATATTGTGATGCTCAGCGAGCCATAAGCGTTTATAACCTAATTTTTCGGCATGTTGAGCCAAAGTAAGTGCATGATGTAATGAAGATAGAATGCTTTTATTTTCACGAACAGGAGCAAGTTCGAGAATTGAAAATTGGGTATCTTTTAAAGAACGCATTTGTTTTCTCTGATATCAAGGCAAAGAAAAGCATACGTTGCCTGACCGGATTTGTATATCGTTTTTTTTCGATATAAATGTTGCGTAAATATGTTTAGGTGAAGTACAAGTATGAAAAAAGCACCCGAAGGTGCTTTAATGTCAATTGATATCGCGATGAATTAACGTTTACCGTTTTTGTACCATCCTAAGTGACGGCCATTGTCGTGGCGGTCACTGTAACGGTAGCTGTCATAACGGCGATCATAGCGATCATTATAACGACGCTCATCACGATCATAACGGTCATCGTAGCGACGGTCTTCGCTTACTTTTTTACCCAGTACTGCACCACCGGCAGAACCTAATCCGGCACCAATATAGCCGCCGTTGGTACCACCCATATTTTTACCTACGGTATAACCGCCAGCACCGCCCAAAGCCCCTCCAATTACGGCACCCGTACGGTCACGTTTGTTGGCAGCCACACCTGCACCTGCACCACCGCCGATTGCAGAACCGATCATTGCGCCAGTGGTGCCACCCATTTGTTTACCCACTGCGGCACCTACGACACCGCCCAGGGCAGAAGTTAAGGCCGTATTTGTTGTATTGCCTGCATAGGCTGTAGTCATGGTTAAAGCAGATGAAGTCACTACAGCAGCAAGAATGAGGGAATTAAATTTCATGGCAAAACTCCTTTTTGAGGCTTTTGTTATTTCTTGAGTTAAATGTAAGCAAAGATTTAGAAATGAAAATGGATGAGTTGTTGATTATTTGTATTTTTTATCTTCCAGATTTGTTCATAATTAATATGAATTACCATGATGAATAATAAAAAGCACCCGAAGGTGCTTTAAAGAGTCCGATCATTAATGGCAAATTAACGGCGACTGTAACGACGGTTGTCATAGCTATTATAACGGCGGTCATAACGGTCATCATAACGGCGGTCTTCTGAAACTTTTTTACCCAGTACCGAGCCACCTGCAGCACCTAAGGCAGAGCCGATATAGCCACCCGTAGAACCACTCATGTTTTTACCGAGGGTATAACCGCCTACACCACCTAAACCAGCCCCGATTGCAGCGCCAGTACGGTCACGTTTATTTGCTGAAACCGCAGCACCGCCCGCACCACCAATGACAGAACCAATCATTGCACCAGTGTTACCGCCCATTTGTTTACCTACCGCTGTACCTACAACACTACCAAGTGCAGAAGTTAAAGCGACATTGGTCGTATTGCCTGCATAAGTGCTTGTAGTCGCAATAGCAGAAGTGGCAATGACTGTAGCAAATAAAACTGAATTAAATTTCATGGTAGACTCCAGTGGAAAGCGTTTGTTATCTCTTGAAATAAGAATAGAACAAGGCCTGGCATTGAAGATGAATGGCGTGTTAAAGGTGTGTGTTTTTTTCTGCCAAATTTATCCATAATTAACAGCGGATAAGGCAAATAAAAGTAAAAAAGCACCCGAAGGTGCTTTTTTACTATGTGCAGTTCGTGTATTAACGATGGCTGCGATAATATTTTTTAGAATGTTTTTTGTATTTACGTTGGTCAGCACGACGGTCTTCCGATACTTTTTTACCCAGAACCGAACCACCTGCAGCACCTAGTGCAGAACCGATATAGCCACCTGTAGTTCCACCCATGTTTTTACCGACTGCATAACCGCCTACACCACCTAGGCCGCCACCGATGGCAGCACCGGTACGATTACGTCGGTCTGCAGAAACTGCCGCACCACCCGCACCACCAATAGCAGAGCCAATCATTGCACCGGTATTGCCGCCCATTTGTTTACCAATTGCGGTACCTGCTACGCTACCTAATGCAGAGGTTGCCGCAATACGAGTAGAGTTGTCGGCATGAGCAGAAACGGTAAACATTGATGCGGTTGCCATTGTTGCGCTGAGTAATAGTGCATTAAGTTTCATAGTTAACTCCATGTCCAAAAGTGAACGTTGTAAGTAAGTTCTTTCGATGTCGGCAAATGTAACAAAAATTTTTTCCAACAATGTGGAGAGGATCAACTAGAGTTGTGGCGTTTAGTGTCTGCTTTGTAAAGTTTCTTTAACAAAGTTGAAAAATACTCATAAAACGCACGTTTATCAGGCAAATCTGCGTAAAACTGGTATCAATACAGTTCTTATCTTAAAAAAATCCCTTTCTACATGTGGTTTTGTCCCCACAATATCTATGTCATTTAACCCTTAGAATCGTTACACTAGGCACAATTTTTTTGCGCTGATCTATGTCCTATAAGGCATGGGGATAGCCTTTGTATTGAGATATTTAGCAAAATGAAAGAATCGTTACGTTTACGATTAGATCAACTTTCTGACCGTCATGAAGAATTAAACGCATTACTTGCCGACGTTGAAGTGATTTCAGATAACAAACGCTTCCGTCAATTGTCACGTGAACATAGTGACCTATCCGAAATCACCGAGGTCTGGACTAAATTCCGTCAGGCAGAAGAAGATATACAAACTGCTGAAGCCATGTTGAGCGATCCTGACTTTAAGGAAATGGCTCAGGAAGAAATAAAAGACAATAAGGCGCTGCTGGAACAACTGGAAGCAGACTTAAATATTCTGATGATTCCGAAAGATCCAAATGATGCCAACTCGGCTTATCTGGAAATTCGTGCCGGAACCGGTGGTGATGAAGCTGCCATCTTCTCGGGCGATTTATTCCGTATGTATAGCAAATATGCTGAAACTCAGGGCTGGCGTCTGGAAATCCTGTCTGAAAATGAAGGTGAACACGGCGGTTATAAAGAAGTCATCTGCCTGATTAATGGTGAAGGTGTTTACGGTCGCTTAAAATTTGAAAGTGGTGCACACCGCGTACAACGTGTTCCTGCAACTGAATCTCAAGGTCGTGTGCATACTTCAGCATGCACAGTAGCAATTTTGCCTGAAGTGGATGTGGATACTTCGGTAGAGATTAACCCGGCAGATTTGCGTATTGATACTTATCGTGCATCGGGTGCAGGTGGTCAGCATATTAACAAAACCGATTCGGCAGTCCGTATTACTCACATTCCAACCGGTACGGTGGTTGAATGTCAGGATGAACGTTCACAGCATAAGAACAAAGCCAAAGCCATGGCACTTCTGGTTTCACGTCTGGAAAATGCCAAACGTGCGGCGGCAGATGCGGCAACTTCGGAAATGCGCCGTGACCTGGTGGGTTCCGGGGACCGTTCGGAACGTATCCGTACTTATAACTATCCGCAAGGTCGTATGACTGATCACCGTATCAACCTGACTTTATATAAGCTGGATGCCGTGATGGAAGGTGACTTGACCGAATTGCTTGACAGTTTGCATCGCGAATATCAGGCAGACCAGCTGGCACTTCTTGCACAGCAGAATGGTGGCTAATGAATATTGCACAGGCTTTGGCCTTACGTGGTGATGCAGAAAGCTATGAACGCCAGGAAAATGCGTGGTTACTTGAGCACATTACCAAAATTGATGCTTTTGATTTGCCATTGAAAAAAACTCTGGAATTAACAGCAGAGCAAGAACAGGCATATCGTAATGGCTTGGCACGTATTGCAGCAGGTGAACCTCTGGCTTATGTCACGGGGTCACAGCCATTCTGGACACTGGATTTAAAAGTCACCAAAGACACCTTGGTGCCACGTCCAGATACAGAAGTACTGGTCGAAACGGTACTGAAACTCGATTTGCCTGAAGATACCCGAATTGTCGATTTAGGCACCGGAACTGGAGCCATTGCCTTATCTCTTGCTAGTGAACGTCCGGATTGGTCTATTACGGCAACCGATATCTATGCACCGACTCTAGAAGTTGCTCAGTTTAATGCTGAAAAGCATGATCTTGGGCATGTGCGTTTTGTTTGTGGTTCCTGGTTTAAACCTCTGGGCCGTGAATTCTTTGATGTCATTGTTTCCAATCCGCCGTATATCGATGCAGATGATATCCATATGCAGGATTTGGCGACTGAACCGGAGCGGGCTTTGGTAGCAGACAAACATGGTCTGGCAGATTTGGAGCAGATTATCCAGCAGGGCAAAAAGCATTTAACCGTCAATGGTTGGGTGGTGCTGGAACATGGTTATGATCAGGGTGAGGCGGTACGGCATATCTTTACTCAAGCCGGTTTTAAGCAAGTGCGTACGGTAAAAGACTATGGTGGTAATGACCGTGTCACTTTGGGGCAATGGCTACATTAATCTTAAAAAAGATAAAAAATAAAGCGCATCATGCGCTTTATTTTTTGACTACATCCCGCCAGCGTAACAGCCATTTTTCAGCAATTTTCATTAAGCTATCCGTCATTTTGCCTAAAATAGCCAATAAAATAATTGCAATAATGACAATGTCAGGTCGAGAGGTTTCCCGTCCATCACTGAGCAAATAACCAATCCCTTGAGTGGCCGCGATCAGTTCAGCAGCAATCATAAACATCCAGGACAAGCTCAGGCTGTTGCGTAAACCGGTTAAAATACCCGGGGATGCTGCCGGAAGTACAATCTCCTTGATCTGTTGCAGGTATTTCAGACGGTAGACTTGCGCGACTTCAATCAGCTTGCGGTCTACGCCCTGAATCGCTGCAACGGTATTGGTATAGGTCGGGAAAAATGCGCCGATGGCAATCAGGGTAATTTTGGATGCTTCATCGATGCCTAACCACAGCAGTAACAGGGGAATCCAGGCCAGACTTGGAATCGACTTAATCGCTGAAAAAGAAGGTTCTAAAAATTCTTCAGCTTGCTTGTTTAAACCGACCAAGATGGCGAAAACCAGCGCAAGTCCACTGCCAATAAAGAAACCTAGAAATACCCGCCAGGTACTGGTCCAGATATGTAGCCACAAATCACCTGTAGACAGTTCTAATAACGATTGCCATAAACTGCTGGGTGCGGGGAGCAGGTAGGGTGCTATAAAACCGTTTCTAACCAAAATTTCACACAGGATCAACGCAAGAACAGGGATGACCAGCCCCTTCAGCTTGCTTAATAATTTAAGCAAGCCAGGCGCTGGGATGCTATCCACTTTAGGTTGAATCGGTGCCTTATTCGTTGTTACAGACGAACTCATTATCTATTTACAACCTTGTTTGCATATTTTGCATCAAACAGTTGATCAATCACCTGATTGACATTAGTGCCTTTACGAACTAAATCCTCTTCGGTCAAAATGGTTCCTGATTTTTTCAATGCATTGAGATGTTTTACAGTTGGGATGTTTTGCTCAAAATTGGTACGGCTGAGTTGCAGTTTGGCCACAGCAATAGGCAATTTCGATTCCCGTGCCAGCAATTCGGCCAGTTTGGCTGGATTGGCTTTGGCCCATTTACGTGCCTGTTCATAAGCTTTAATCACCGCTTCGATGGCTTCCGGGCTTTGGCTCGCAAATTGCTCCCTGGTACTTAATACGCTGTAACTATTAAAACCGACATTTCGATACAGCAGTTTTGCACCTGACTGGACTTGTGCAGAAGCCATTAGTGGATCTAAACCTGCCCAGGCATCGACTTGGCCACGTTCAAGCGCCGTTTTACCATCTGGATGTTGCAAATGTACAAGCTGAACATCCTTTTTATTTAAGCCTGCTGTTTCCAGTGCCTGTAAGGTAAACAGGAAAGGGTCTGTACCTTTGGTGGCGGCAATTTTTTTTCCTTTTAAATCTTTTAGGTTTTTAATGGGAGAATTTTTTGCAACCAATAAGGCCGTCCATTCAGGCTGACTCTGGATGTAGACGGTTTTAATCGGACTGCCATTGGCACGGCTGAGTACGGCTGCCAAACCGGCGGTTGAGGAAAAATCTACACTGCCACTATTTAAATATTCGAGTGAACGGTTACTCCCTTGACTAAACACCCATTTAATCTGGGTTTTAGGTAAAGCTTTTTCCAAAAGTTTTTGTTCCTTCACCACCAAACTGGTCGGAGCATAATAGGCATAATCCAGCTTTAGCGTATCAGGTAGGGCTGCCATGCTATATTGACTGACCAAGCCGAATGTGATCGCTGTGAGTATTTTCGTTTTGAAACCAGAATTTTGCATATAAGTCCCGATAGAATGATTTGAATGAGATGCGGCAAATACTGCCAGTAACTCAAGGGATAAGACAAAAGAGTAATTTTTATAAAATTATCTTAATTCTGGATATATTGAATTTTGTGAAATAAGTTTATGAATTTTAATGAATTTATTTTGTATGTTTAAATATTTTGCACTTTATATCAAAAAGTTACATCAGTATGAATAAAAGTAAAATATGAAACAATTAAGAAAAATGAGATTTTGTAATTTTAATGTAATTACTATGTAATTACATTAATGGTTGCGTTTGGCGATTGCTGAAAACAAAAATTTAAAGTAAATAGTCAAAACTATGTTTTTAAATGGTAATGCAACCTGCCAACAGGATGTGATGAGTAATTCAGATCTGTCTGGTGTAGCATAAGAGAGGTAAGTAGAAAGAATACGTGGTCAGATCTATTATTGGGGCGTGATATAAAATCAAACAAATTAAATTGATTTAAAAAAAGCGACTCACTGGAGTCGCTTTTTTTAATGGGTTTTAGATTTATATTAGAAAATCTTGTAAACCATCAGATATGTCTAAGTGTGCAAGTGCATCGGTTTCAAGGGCTAAACAAAGCGCCACAATTTTTGCTGTATCTGCAAGATATTGCTCATCTTTTAAAGCTACGCCAGTTTGTAAAGCTTGAATACGATCAGCACTGATATCCAGTGCCTGAGCGGATTCAATGGCATCTGCACGATTGAAGAAATTGACCACCACATTTTGAAGTGCAGAATCAGCAGTATTTAAAATACCTTGATTGAATAACTCATCAAATTGACTGGTGTGAGAATTGAGAGAATGAGTAAAATTTTGCACCAAGCTTTGCTCTAGTACATCAATCATTTTAAGCATGTCAGAACCTTTAATATAAGGTGATTTAACAGGGAGATTACAGCAGGGGTGGCATAAAGATATGCCTTTAAATTGGTTGAAAAGTAATCTATTTTGTCGCTTTTTGCAAATAAATTCCGACGAAAAATGCATCATTTTTTAAGTCAATGAAAAGCAAAGAATTATTAAATTTTTAGAAAAGCAGCTATATTCTTATGGCTTATATTGAATTTATTACTCCTTATTTTGCCGATAAGCCCCGGGACTGACGCCGGTCCATTTTTTGAAAGCACGATGGAATGCACTCGGATCGTGAAAGCTGAGTTCATCACTAATTTGTTGCAAAGTTTTCTCTGTTTTGGTCAGAAATTCAATGGCGGTATCACGCCGGATATCATTTTTAAGTTGTTGATAGCTTACCCCTTCGCTTTTTAAACGTCTTTGCATGGTGGCATCCGAAATATTTAAGCGCTGGGCAATTTCATTCAGTTCTAACCATTCCGCAGGTGGAACATTCATTAAATGTTTACGGATTTGAGAACTAATGGCATGTGGATTTTTAAAGCGCACCAGCAGGTTATGCGGTGTCTGTCTAATAAACTGATGCCATGACTGTTTGTCCTGTTTGATCTGAATATTTAAATAATTGGCATCGAACTGGATATAGTTTTCATGGCTATTGTATTGAATATTTTCACAAAAACGGACTTTATAGTCCTGATCATCCAGTGGTGCATCACATTTGAGCTGAATCTGGTTCAGTAAGACCCGTTGTCCGCTTAACCAGCACATCAAAGCATGAATCAGCATTAAATAGGTGGCATAGCTGAACATTCTTTTGGTGTGTTTCTGTTCATAAATCACAATATAGGCATAGTTTTCCTGCACAGATAATTGACTGATAAAATCATCCAGTACCAGATTTAAAAACTGCAAAATTTGCTGTAGGGCTTTTTCCAGGGTTTCGGCATGCATGACCGATTGTGATAACAGTTTAAAACTGCCGCGCCGCATTGGGTGGCTGTCCATCCCAAAAAACTCGTCATTCATGACATCTGCCAGTTCGGTCCAGAGCTGGGCATATTGTGAAACTGAAACGCGAGCCTTACTGGAATGCAGCAACTCAACAGGAATACCGGATTTGAGCAAGATATTTTGCGTGTTCAATCCCTGATGCTGCGCCGATAAAAGCGCTTCATGCACCAGACTGATCGAGATTGTGCCTTTACTGTAATTTAAGTCTTGTTCATTCATGTACAGATGTCCGTATTCCGTATTTTTACTACCGTGACCTGGATTGTCCAAATCCATCATAAAAGATGCAAGGTTTGGAAATTGTACTCTAGCTGAACTGCCTTTACTCTGCATCTTAAGTCGAGTGTTTATTCAAATAATTAACAGGAACAAAAAATGAAAATTCAAGGAAAAGTATTTGTCGTGACAGGCGGTGCATCGGGTTTGGGTGCAGCCACAGCCACTTATCTGGTGGGTCAGGGCGCTCAGGTGATTATGGTGGATATGAACCAGGAGCTGGGTCAGGAAATGCAGCAGCGCTTGGGTGAGCATGCAGTTTTTGTCAAACTGGATGTGACCGATGAGCATTCAGTCAAAGTTTTCTTTGAAAATATTGAACAGCAGTATGGTCAGTTAAATGGTTTGGTGAACTGTGCCGGGATTGCACCGTCTGCCAAAGTGTTGGGTCGTGATGGCATTCATGATCTGGGTCTGTTCCAGAAAGTATTGAATATCAATGTCAGTGGTACTTTTAACATGATCCGTTTTGCGGCAAGTTTGATGGCGAAATATCAGTTGCAGCCAGGTGAAGAAGAGCGTGGGGTGATTGTCAATACAGCTTCAGTGGCTGCATTTGAAGGGCAACTCGGGCAAGTGGCTTATGCTGCTTCTAAAGGTGCTGTGGTGTCCATGACTTTACCTCTGGCACGTGAACTGGCGCGTGAGGCGATTCGGGTGATGACGATTGCACCAGGCATTATGGAAACACCAATGCTGAAAGCCATGCCGCAGAATGTGCAGGAGGCTTTGGGTCAAATGGTGCCGTTTCCATCGCGTTTGGCCAAGCCGGAAGAGTTTGCACATCTAGTCGGACATATTTTTGAAAATACCTATTTGAATGGTGAAGTGATTCGTTTAGATGGTGCGATTCGTATGCAGCCTAAGTAATTATTGATAATTGCAGCGGCATGACGGAGTCTTTTCAATATGTAATAAAACTCTGTTTAACCTTCGGTTCGACCTACTTTTCTTTCGGGAAAAGTAGGCAAAACCATCCCCATTCGCAAAACCTGTTTAATCAAAATTACAGTCCTCTGTCTCTCGGAAACATTATCTTTTAGATGTATTTCAGGTTGCGAATGGGATTGTCGTGTATCAAATATTTCTTAAATTTTTATAAATAAAGAATTTTAAAAACTGAATGTGAAACATGAGAGGGAAGCTCAATGATTTTAAATGACGAACAAAAGATGGTTCAGGACATGTTGCGGGATTATTCGCAAAACAAGTTAAAACCTACTGCCGCAGAACGTGATAAAACTGCGCAATTTCCCGCACAAGAACTGAAAGAACTCGGTGAGCTGGGTGCTTTGGGCATGACCGTATCCGAACAATGGGGCGGTGCGGGTTTGGACTATGTTTCGCTGGTGCTTGCCTTGGAAGAAATTGCTGCAGGTGATGGCGCGATTTCAACCATTGTCAGTGTGCAAAACTCTTTGCCGTGTGGCATTACCCAGCGTTACGGTACAGAAGCACAGAAACAGAAATATCTTACCAAACTGGCTACAGGTGAATGGCTCGGATGTTTTTGTCTTACCGAACCGCAAGCTGGTTCCGATGCCGGTGCACTGGAATGTAAGGCAGAACGTGATGGAGATGCATGGGTATTGAATGGCACCAAACAGTTCATTACCACAGGCAAACATGCCCAAGTGGCGATTGTCTTTGCTGTGACCGATAAAGCCGCAGGGAAAAAAGGCATCTCCTGTTTCCTAGTTCCTACAGACACAGAAGGCTATATTGTTTCGCGTCTGGAAGAAAAAATGGGACAGCATTGTTCAGATACCGCCACCATCATTTTTGAAAATTGCCGGATTCCTGCCGAAAATTTATTGGGTAAAGAAGGTGAAGGTTACAAAATTGCCCTATCTAACCTAGAATCAGGACGAATCGGGATTGCCGCACAATCGGTCGGCATGGCGCGTGCTGCACTCGATGCTGCTGTGGACTATGCCAATCAGCGCAAAGCATTTGGGGTAGAAATTGTACAGCATCAGGCCGTTGCATTCCGTCTGGCAGATATGGCCACGCAGATTGAAGCGGCACGACAACTGATTTTCCATGCAGCAACTTTAAAAGATGCCGGCTTACCGTGTTTGAAAGAAGCTTCTATGGCCAAGCTGTTTGCATCCACCATGGCGGAGCGGGTGTGTTCCGATGCCATTCAGATTCATGGCGGTTATGGCTATGTCTCGGATTTCCCGGTAGAGCGGATTTACCGCGACGTACGGGTTAGCCAGATTTATGAAGGGGCTTCGGATATTCAGCGCCTGGTCATTGCACGTGAGGTGACTAAAATCTAAACCGGCTAAAGCTTCAAATGGCTAAATTCTAGACTTTAGTCGGTGTTCAAATCCTGCACATTTTCTGATGGATAAGGAAATTGCAGGAGCTGGAGAATCATGGTTATCTAAGTCAACTGTGAAGTAAAAAACTTAAAAATGCTGAATCAGCTTTGGCATTTTTAGAGTCAGAACAATAAGCAAAATGGATCAGCAAAGCAGAAGCTTTGTTTATAAAATAACGGATGAGAGGTTGTCGTCATGAAGACACTACAACAAGCATATCAAGAGTTTAATTTTGATGATTTTCTTGCACAGCAACTGGTCGGTACGGCTGAGTCAGTCAATGCCTATGTTGAATGTTGCGAGCGTTATCTCGGTTTAAACAAAACGGCCTTAATCTGGGAAGGCAAAAACGGCGAGTCCGCAGAGTGGACATTTGAACAACTGGCAGAAGCCTCTGGAAAATTGGCAAATTATTTTGCATCCATAGGCTTAAAAGCAGGTGATTGCATTGCCGGTTTATTGCCGCGTACGCCTGAACTGCTGATTAGCATTTTAGCCACCTGGCGTATGGGTGCAATTTACCAGCCATTGTTTACAGCTTTTGAATCCAAAGCCATTGAGCATCGGATTAATACTGCCAAAACCCAATTGATTGTCACCAATGCAGAACAACGCTCAAAACTGAACGGTGTCACTGTACCGCATATTTTAACAGTCCATCCACAAGATGCTTCAAGTCATGCAGATGCCGATTTCTGGGCAGAACTGGCGCAACAGTCAGAATCTTTTGAACCAGTAATGCAGACTTTTGCAGATGATTTCCTGATGATGTTTACCTCAGGAACCACGGGTTTGGCAAAATCGGTGCAGGTTCCTTTAAAAGCACTGCTGGCATTTAAAGGCTATATGATCCACGCGGTGGATTTGCGTGAAGAAGACTCTTTCTGGAATCTGGCCGATCCGGGTTGGGCTTATGGTTTGTATTATGGTATTACCGGACCTTTAAGCTTGGGGCATAGCATTATTATGGATGAACGTGCCTTTAGTGTAGATAACGCCGTGCAGATCATTAAAAAGCATAAAGTCAGTAACTTGACTGGTTCACCAACGGCATTTCGGATGTTTTTCGGATTCAAGGAAAAATTTGATCCATCGATTAAAGAACATTTACGTGCCGTCAGTAGTGCCGGTGAGCCATTAACCCCAGAAGTGATTCACTGGTTTAATCATGATTTGAATGTGAATATTTATGATCAATATGGCCAAACTGAACTGGGGATGGTGATTGCCAATCATCATGCTTTAGAACATGAAAAGAAAGTCGGTTCTGCAGGTTTTGCTAACCCGGGTCATCGTTTTGTGGTCTTGAATCAAAACTACGAAGAAGTGGAAAAAGGCGGTATTGGTACCTTGGCTATTGATTTTTCGCAATCACCTTTAACCTGGTTTAAAGGTTATGGCGGCAATAACCGTAAATCATTCGTTGGGCATTATTATTTAACTGGTGATACGGTGAAATTAAATGAACTGGGTGGGGTAGATTTCATCGGACGTGCTGACGATGTCATTACAACGTCAGGCTATCGTGTGGGTCCTTTCGATGTGGAAAGCACTTTACTGGAATGTGCTGAGGTTTTGGAATCTGCAGTTATTGGCAAGCCAGACCCGGAACGTACCGAGGTGGTGAAAGCTTTTGTCGTGCTTAAACCGCAATTTGCGGCTTCGGATGCGTTAAGCCATAAACTTCAGGAATATGTGCGTTCACGTTTGTCTAAACATGCCTATCCTAAAGAAATCGAATTTGTCGAAGGTTTACCTAAAACCACGAGTGGTAAAATTCAACGCAATTTACTCAAGCAGCAGGA
Organism: Acinetobacter sp. YH01018; assembly: GCF_013420295.1. NCBI lineage: Bacteria > Pseudomonadati > Pseudomonadota > Gammaproteobacteria > Moraxellales > Moraxellaceae > Acinetobacter > Acinetobacter sp. YH01018. The sequence continues at coordinate 79,307 of NZ_VOYL01000001.1, read as the reverse complement.
AATTGCCAACATGCAAGGAATTCAGAAAGTCAGTTAAACCTTTTTCGTTTTTTTAAGTTTCATGCTCTTGCACCCGAAAGGGTGCTTTTTTTAGTCCTATGCAAAATTCATTTTGAACTATAATGGCTGTCTGGTTTAAGCAAACGCAAGTAATAGACAGGATAAGCAAGTGACCCAAGCACTCGACATGGACCTAGAGTTAAGCGATGAAGAAATGCATCTTTACAGCCGGCAAATTCTGCTGGATGGTTGGGACATTGAAGCCCAGGAAAAACTGAAACTTGCCAATGTCCTGATTGTCGGTTGTGGTGGAATTGGCTGTACTACAGCTGAACTTCTTGCTCGGGCAGGTGTAGGAAAAATCACCTTAATTGATGCTGACACTATTGAAATGAGTAATCTGCAACGGCAAATAGCCTATGTGGAAGACAATATCGGTTTCTATAAAGCTGAAATACTGGCCAAGCGTTTAAAGCAGATTAATCCGCATATCCGTGTTGAATCTCAAACAGTAAAACTGGACGAGAGCAATGCAGAAGCATTAATTTCAACTCAAGATCTGGTTTTAGATGGCTGTGATAATTTCACTACACGTTATCTCGTCAACCAAAGTTGCAAGCAATTCAATGTACCTTTAATCAGTGCTTCAGCGATTGGTTTTCAGGGACAGCTGTTTATGGTAGAAGACGAATCGGCCTGTTATGAATGTCTATTTCCCAAAGAACAGCATGCCAATGAAAACCTGCGCTGTGCAGATTCAGGCGTATTAGCTACGACTCCGAATGTTATGGCGAGTTTGCAGGCGCATCATGCTTTACTCTACTTGGGTTTGGGCAAAACACCACTGAAGCAAAAACTGATGCTCTGGGATGGATTAAGCATGAAACAACGTCTACTGGCTTTCGAAAAAGATACAGATTGTCCAATCTGTCAGGCAAGATAGACCTGCAAGACCATATTTTTTTGCTACACTCGCTATAATTTAATTCTAAGCTGACATTATGAAAAACAATATCTGGTTAGATGGCCTGCGTTCAGTTGCCCGTGTCGGGGAAACGGCTGTCATTGCAGCAAAAGCAGGCTTTAAATACGCCACAGAAAAACCAAGTAACGCCAAGCTGATGCGTGAAACTTTTGAATCCTTAGGTTCAACCTATATCAAGCTTGGACAGTTTATTGCCAGCACACCTTCCTTGTTTCCACGTGAATATGTGGAAGAATTTCAGGGCTGTTTAGATCAGACCCCATCATTGCCTTTTAGTTATGTACAAGGCGTATTGGCCTCTGAGTTTGCAGGTCGAAATTTAGATGAAATTTTTGCTTCCATTGATGAAAAGCCTTTAGCCTCGGCTTCTATTGCACAGGTTCACGCAGCCAAACTCGTGACTGGTGAAGATGTTGTTATTAAAGTGCAAAAACCGGGTGTGGAAACCATTCTGTATACCGACTTGAATGTCTTGCACTGGGCCACCAAGATTTTGGAAAAAGCCGTACCGAAAGTGAAATTTGCATCACTTGCCGATATTGTCGAGGAAATTAAAACTCGGATGGTACGCGAAGTCGACTTTATTGAAGAAGCGCAAAACCTGGATGATTTCGTTAATTATCTGAATATAACGCAAAACCAGAAAGCTACTGCACCAAAAGTTTATCATCAATACTCAACCCGCCGTGTACTGACCATGCAGCGCTTATATGGCGTGCCATTGACCGATTTTGATGTAGTAAAAAAAGTGGCTAAAGACCCATCTCAGGTGCTCATTACCGCCATGAATACCTGGTTTGGCAGCTTGATGATGTGTAACAGCTTCCATGCAGACCTGCATGCCGGAAACCTGATGCTGCTTGAAGATGGCCGGGTCGGCTTTATCGATTTTGGTATTGTGGGCCAGCTAAAACCTGAAGTCTGGACAGCTTGTATCGCCTTCATGGATGCGCTGCAAAAAACCGATTACACCTTAATGGCTGAAAACATGCTGAAAATGGGCATGACGGACAAGAAAATTGATACTCAAGTTTTGGCGGCTGACTTAGAACGTCTGTTCAGTGGTGTCCTTTTGGCTGATCCTCAAGAGTTACTCACTTCCAATCCTGCTGATTTAAACGACATCATGATGGATATGGTGGGAGTGGGCGAGCGTCATGGCATTCGCTTCCCGCGCGACTTTGCCTTGCTGTTTAAGCAAATGCTGTATTTCGATCGTTTTATGCGCATTCTTGCACCATATACAGATATCTATGCAGACCAGAGATTGCAAATGGTGCAAACTCTTGACCCAAATGTATTATTAAAACATTAATTTAATCCCTCCCGGCCTCCCTTTGATAAAGGGAGGAGTGCTTCATTGCTAAAAAATATAAGTGATGAAAGTCCCTCTTTTCTAAAGAGGGATTTAGGGAGATTATTTATAAATATCATATTCTCGAGTGATCAAATGGACGCAATTATCATTGAAGGTTTAAAGGTTGAAACAGTGGTGGGATGTTTCAATTGGGAACGTCAAATCATGCAGCCTTTAATGCTGGATATGACCATCCAGACCAGTCTGGAACAGGCTTCCAATTCGGATCAGCTGGAACATACGCTAAATTACGCTGAAATTTGCGAGATTTCTGCCAAAGTCATTCAGGAAGCCAAGCCTGAATTGATTGAACATGCAGCAAAACTTGTGCTAAATGCGCTTTTTACTACCTTTCCCACAGTAGAATCGATTATGATTACCATCCGTAAGCCTGCCATTATCGCGCAAGCAAATTCTGTAGGAATTCGTCTTGAACGCCACCGAAACGATATTCGCCTTAGCTCTGGCGAGTAATTGTCATCCCCAACAGCATTTTCAAAACGCTATGAAACAAATCTCTGGTTTGGGAGAGGTTCAATTCTCTCAAATTTATGTGATTCCGTGTCGTGATGCGGTGGGGGCGGATTACTGGAATGCGGCGTGTTTGTTAAAAGCTGTAATGTCGGTGGATGATATCATTGCATTATTAAAAAGAATGGAAGCGGATTCTGGTCGGGTACGGCCTTCACATCAAATTTCATTGGATATGGATTTAATTGCCTGGGGACAGGATTTACAGCACATGCAGTTTAATCCTAAAAAGTTGCCGTTGGCTCTAGATGTTAAAATACCGATGCTGGATATTTGGCAAAGTAGCGATTTCCAGCATGAAAATCATCAATTTCCAGTGGTCAATTGGACAAATTAAAATTAATTCCCTTATGTATCAGAAAATTTAGTTGATTAAAAATAGCCTAAGCAAAATAAGATAGCTTGATGACTTAATTTGCTCCACTAGGTAATAAAAATTGAGTAGCAGCATGTGATTAATCCTCAAAAAACCACCAACAGTATTACAATCTAAATGCTATTTAGTGGTAATTGAGATCTATGGGGAAGTGCCAATCATTCTATAAAAAACGCAACCTATAAAGTTGCGTTTTTTATTTCAAGGATTATTTAACGGTAAATAGTAATGGAGCTGACCAAATTACTGCTGGCTGCATAGGTCAGGTTGCTTCCACTAATATTGTTGACGTTAAAGGTAGTCTGCGTTGCACTTTTGATGGTGCCGCTATTGATTTGGCATTGCCCCAAGCTGTTTGTCGTACAGTTAAGATTGCTGCCACCTACAGAGAAACTGCCAGTTACTGTTGCATTCGGCACGGCAAGGTTATTGCTATCGACCACAGAAATGGTCACATTGGCACGCCATGTACCGTTGCGATAACGTAGGGTTGTTGCATTGAGTTTGCTGATATGCGCAATAATACTTGGTACTGGGGTGATGGTCTGTGTGTCTATCAAGTTATAGAGCAATCGGTTTGGGCTACTCATCGGATTTTGAATCAGATTTATAGTACTTTGGTTGAGCAGTTGATCAGTAATACTTTGCGGTGTTGCAGTACTGTTATTTTCTAGCATTGTCGCGACTACGCCTGCAACATGTGGCGAAGCCATTGAGGTTCCGCTGGCAGTTGCTGCCGAGCTATTGCTACCAATCCAAGCAGAGGTAATCTGACTGCCTGGAGCGAAAAGATCGACACAACTGCCATAGTTCGAGTAGCTGGCACGGGTATCGGTTGAATCTGTGGCAGCAACGGTAATGGCTTTGCCCGCGCGAGCAGGAGAGCTGGTACATGCATCGGTATTTGAATTGCCTGCAGCAACCACTGGTACATAGCCGTTATTAAACAGGTTATCTATAGCAGTATCGAGGGTACTATAGGCACTGCCACCGAGAGACATATTCACCACTGCGGATTTTCGACCATTTTGAATAATCCAGTCCAGTCCGGCAATCACACCGCTCATAGCACCTGAGCCTGCACAATCGAGTACCCGTACAGGTACCAAGCCCACATTTTTTGCGATTCCATAAGTACTGCCACCTACAGTGCCAGCCACATGTGTACCATGGCCGTTACAGTCATTGGTGCCATTGTTATCGGCAATTGCAGAATAACCGGTTTGTACACGACCGTTAAATTCCTGATGTGAGGCTAAAATACCGGTATCGACAATATAGGCATTCACCCCAGAACCGGTTTTGTTATAGTTAAATGATTTGCTTAGTGGCAAATTGTGCTGGTCAATACGATCCAGACCCCATACAGGATTGCTTTGCGTGATTGTATTAGTCTGCATCAGAGTATCTTCTTCTACATAACTGACTTGCGGATTTTTCTGCATAGCCGTAAGGAAAGCTGACGTAGCCTGTTCTGGAATACGTACGGCAAAACCACGAATCGCCCGGTTATACGTAAATAAAACTTGCCCCCCATGCTGTTTTGCTATTGCTGCAGCAGCTTGTGCAGGGAGATCTGAACCCGCCTGGAGCACTACAATATACTGGTTCTTGATGGGTGAAGCTGTTGTCGTGCTGGTCAATGTGGGTGCTAATACGGTCGGTGAAGAGTTTGCTGTCGTTGTGCTGGGTGTGGAAACTTGTTGGTTGGTCAGTACTTGATCTTGTTTTACTGCTGTTGTAGCAGCTTTATTCGATGGTGTGCTTACCGCATAAGCCAGGACAGCAACAGCTGAACTTGCTGCAAAGATGGAAATTTTATGGATCCTGTTCATTCGATACTCCTGACCCCAACCATAGCGGCTGAAAATTTAATTAATAAAATAGGGTAATTGTCATGCATTGTTCTGCTCAAAAGATAGCAGAATAAAATGAAGTTTTAATGGCATCATCAAATAATAATTTTTCTCGAAATCTGTTTTTTATTGGTTTTTTAAATGTTTCAATGATGTTTTGGGACGAGAAATATATGTGATTATAAGTTGATTGAGCATAGAATTTTCTTTATTTACTGTTCCAACTTGTTCCTGGAGAAAGATGATCTGGAATTTTTGTTAATAAGTATCGGGTGATTTTTACTTCGTTTTGTAAGCATTTGCTCACATGAATTTAAGGTTATAGCGTCTATTTGAAATACTGGAAATTTTATATGTTGAGTTCAACAAGAACAGGAAGTTCTGCAAAAGAATTATAACAAACAAGCACAAGGACCGTCAGGTACGACAGGAGTTATACCGAGCGAACTCATACGAAAAAGCCCGACAGGATGTCGGGCTTTTTTTATTGTCGACTAATTAATGTGTAATAAGGATGTTACCAAACCTAACGGTCTTCCAGATGGCAAACGTAATCGACAATATCATCCGTGATAATTTTAAATTGGGTTTTTTTAGGCACATAAAAAGATTCACCAGCATGATAGGTTTGGCTCTCTGTATTGTTGCCAATTTGAACCAAACACTTCCCTGAAACAATTTCTATGCGTTCAGCGACCACAGTTTCAAAAACCAGAGGACGCTCTGTGGGCAGAATCACACCTAAGGTTTTTTTTCTTCCATCTGTTAACTCAATTACATGGCTGATAGAACAGCCATCAAAATGGATGTTTGATTTTTTCTGGACAGAGACAAAATTGAACTGGGTAGACATACCTTGCTCCTTAAATTATTTTTGTTGTTAGTTTTTTTGTTCTTTATGCAGCTAATATTTATTTTTATAAAGGATACGAATGAATTTTTTTATATGTTTTGGTCATCGTATTGTATAAATTTTACAAAAATAGAAGCTTTACAGGGTGCTATAAAAACCTATCCATACCATTAAAATTTTAGACACGTGTTGTAAGCTAAAACTCACAAGGAAGGAGGTTTATTTCTAATATTTTTAGATTTATTTTTTGGATAGAAAAGTCTTTTAAAAACAATTTATTGTAAAGGAGTAAGACATATATAAATAATACCCTGCCTATAAAATCCTAAAAAACATCATGTTGATCAGATGATATCTACTAAGAAATCACTTTATTCTGCTGATGAAATATAAAAGCTTAATAAATCAGACTGGTCTTTGCAATAAACAATGATCTGGCATAAAAAATTGCTCAGGTCAGCAGTGTCATCGACAATTATCCCGTGCTGAACATTTTATTGATGCAATTTTATTGGGGGAGCTCAGAATCTTTCTGCCCATTTTTATCGGAATCAAAGCTTATCCCTTGGGAAAATATGTACTGCTGATTCTGCTTGCCTGCTTTATCATCATGATATTGATACTGTTCTTGCGGTGGTGGTCTGTATCTTATTGTTTCAGATTATGTATTTTATAGTCGTTCGTTAGAAAAAATCGTGATGAATAGACATAAAAAAGCCCACATTCAAGTAGGCTTAATCATGCAAATGTAGATTAAATATAATAACTGGTCTTGGTCATCAGTTTGGAAATAGCGGTCATGGTAATACGGACCGGTATTGGCAAATCTACACCGCCAGCCTTCAGTGCGGTATCTCGATGATGCAATTCATCTTCATTCATTTGCACCAGTATTTTACGTGAACGTTCATCCTGTTCAGGTAACTGACTGATATGATGCTGTAAATGCAAGCTCACCTGACGTTCGGTTTCTGCCACAAAACCAAGGCTATATTTATCTCCGGCAATACCGGCAATCGCACCCATGCCAAAAGACAGGCCATACCACACCGGATTGAGCAAACTGGTGTGGCTATCCAGTTCTTTTAAACGGTCTTCACACCAGGCCAAATGATCCTGTTCTTCAATTGCAGCTTGTTCCATTTCACGGCGTACATTCGGGAGTTTGGCTGTTAATGCCTGACCATGATAAAGCGCTTGGGCACACACTTCACCACTATGATTGACCCGCATTAAACCGGCCACATGGCGTGCTTCACTGACACCGAGTTTGGTTTCAACTTCATTTCCCGGGTTTTCACGGTGTGCAGAGGTTGTGCCCGGAACCAGGCTGCGTAGTGCCTGGTCAAATGAATGAATAAATTTGTCAATACCGGTATATTGGCGCATAAAATTAATCCTCTAAAGCATCTTGTTGCTGTGCTGCAAGCATGGGCTTGAGCTTAAACAAGAGCCATGTAGTGAAAATGGCGCTTAGAATCGCTGTGATACTAAAAAGTATTTTAATATCAATCTTAAGCACACTTAAGATGATAATAGAAAATATAGCAGAGGATACCATGAATACGGCATTGAGAATGTTGTTTGCAGCAACTACACGTGCGCGATGTGATGGCGGCGAAAAAGCCTGCATCATGGCATAAAGCGGTACGATATAAAAACCGCCACTAATCCCAAGTAATGTCACAGCAAGCATGACATGGTAATAACTCCAGCCTTGGGTAAAGACATCTTTCAAGCTGAGCAATTCACCGCTACGTTCCGGTACAAAAGCCAAACTCGCTGCCAGATAAAAAGCAAACACGGTTAAGCCAATCGCTCCTATCGGAACCATTTTCAAATTGACTTCTGTACCACCAATTCTGCGGCACAATAACGAACCAATGCCAATCCCGACAGAGAAGAACGTTAATAGCAGGCTGACTACATTTTCAGAGGCGTGCAGGTTTTGTTGAGTTAGCTGCGGAATTTGGGTGAGATAGGTCGCGCCATAAAACCAGTACCAGGAATTGCCGAGTAAAATCAGGAACACGATTGGTAAACTTTTGGCATAACCCAGGGTTTGAAAGCTGGTTCTAAAAAAGTTCCAGTCAATGTGTACGTCTGGTGAAGTCACCTTTTGTTTTAAGACAAAACGACTGGAAAAATATCCCAGCAAGGCAATCGTCACAATCGTTAAGCTGATCCACAACAAATTGCCGTCCGAGGCAGAAATGACCGCACCGCCTAAAATCATCCCGACTAAAATGGCAATTGAAGTTCCTGACTGAAATAAGGCATTTCCGGACATCAATTCATTGGGCTTTAAAATTTCTGGCAAAATGGCATATTTGATTGGTCCGAAGAAAGTCGAGTGAGTACCCATTAAAAATAAAGCCACTAATAAAAGCCACAAATGACCGAGTAAAAAACCCGCCGAGCCAATCAGCATAATCACGATTTCGAGAATCTTGATGCCCCGTACAAGTTGTGAACGTTCGTATTTGTCGGCAATCTGTCCGGCTGTGGCAGAGAAAATGAAATAGGGTAAAATAAACAACAAGGCTGCAAGGTTATTCAGTGTGCTTACGCTGGCAGTTTGCTGGTTAATCCAACCATAGGTAATGACCAGTAATAAGGCTTGTTTATACACGTTGTCATTCAGGGCACCAAAAAATTGAGTGACAAACATCGGTAAAAACCGGCGTGTGCCTAAGAGATGTTCATTTTTTTCCATGGTTTGTGGACTTCATTAAGTTTTATTAAGAAATGTGAGCATTTGGTAAAACACTATAAAAATCATGTATGATGTTTTTAACCTATACTTTAGTGAAAATTCCAATAGATTTGAGTTTGTTAGCGAGCTTTCATTGGGCATTTCCATTACAAATATTATATGAGTTTAGAGTTTTTTATGCTTTCGAAACTGAATTTTAAAAAGACGACGCTTACTTTAAGCGTCAATTCCATTTTACAGTGGAACAATGAGCATAAACGATTCGGACTCAGTATTTTACTCATGTTACTGGCTCAACACGGTTTTGCACAAGTGACTCAGCCAAATAGCATCATCACTGAAGCGGAATTTCAGCAACAACTCAAAAATGAAGCTATTCAGCAGGGTGTGGGCAGTAGTGCAGAATTGGAAAAGCCAGAAAACATTCAGCAAACTCCGATTGAACCTGATAGCTTGCAAATGCTGGAGCAGCAAGAACAGGCAACCCAACCTCTGGAAGAATTCAAGCCGATTGAATTTGAGGATCTGGAAGAACTGCCGATAACCCCTGTCAATGCAGAAATGGCAAATGAAATTTTTCGGGTTGCCGAAGAGGCGAAACGAGAAGCCCAGCAATACCGCGCCGGTCAGAGCACAGAAGTAGCCGTTTCTGATGCCACACAACAAGAGTTGGTTGAAATTAATCAGGCACCGGTAAATATCGATCAGTTGATGTCGAATATTGAGGCAGATAGCCAGATTGTGGTTGAAGCCAATGCAGCCGGTAAAACTTTACCTGAACTGGCCCCCACTGATGAAATTGAAGAACCGAATTTCTTTAAACGCTGGTTATATAAAATACGCCCGCCGCGTCAGCTAAATACTGCCAAGCTGGATCGTATCAGTGCCGATGTGATTATTGTCCCTACAGCAAATAGTAGCGATGTTTCAGCCAAAGCTTATGCGCAGGCTATGGAAAATCTGAAAGAAAATATCAGAGCTAAACTTTCCAGTTTTACCCGGGAATCTTTTAGTGATTTCCCTTCAGCATTGCCGCAGCTGAGGACATTGTCAAATCAGGCTGCACAAGCAGTTGGCTTTTATAATGCCGAATTTAAATTCGAGAAACTCAGTGAAAGTCGTGTTCGGGTCAGAGTAACGACAAATGCACCGGTACAGATTAAAGCACAGAATATTGAATTTAGCGGTGCAGGAGAAAACCAGCCCCAGTTTCAGGTGATCCGGCTTTTGCCCGATCAGGATGTAGGCGATATTTTCAACCATGGTCTATATAAGGAAACCAAAAACCGTATTAGCGATGCCGCAACCAACAACGGTTACTTTGACAGCTATTGGCGCCTGCATGATGTAAAAGTAGCCCAGCCACAAAATACTGTCGATGTGAACCTGCGCTATGAAACGGGCGAACGCTACAAGTTAGGCCCAGTCGAATTCCGCATGAGTGATCCGTCACAGCCATTTCCAATTGATATGGATGTTCTGCAAAGTATGGTTTCCTGGGAGGATGGTGCCGATTATACTTTCTGGCGTGTCAATGGTTTAGCCAATAACCTCACCAACTCGCGTTATTTTAATTACACTCTGGTGGATGCAATACATCCAGATCCAGTTGAGAAAGCGCTGGAACTGCCGCCCGATATTCAGGCTTTGGTCGATCAGCAAAAAATATCTGAAAGTGAGGCTACCGTTCAGGATAAAAAACGGGTCGCTTCCGCTAAAGAAGTCACCCAATCTGTAGCCGATGAAACCCAGTTTGCGGGTCAAGAGGAAACTGAAGGGGATGAAAATCTTCGTCAGATGCGTGCACAGCAGGAAACCAAACAATCTGAAGAAGAGCGATTAAAAGTTCAGGCACGTGAAGAGAAGAAAGTTCCAGTGATCGTGACTTTAAATGCTGATCGTTTAAATAGTGCAGAACTAGGGGCAGGTTATGGTTCCGATACAGGAGCACGATTACGTGCTCAGTACCGCCGTGCCATCGTCAACCGCCGTGGACATTCTTTTGATGCCAACATGGAAGTGTCGCAAATTCGCCAGTCTATCGACGGACGTTATAATATTCCCTATAACGATCCTATCAATGACTACATCAGTATCGTTGGCGGTTATGAACGTGAAGAACGTGATGACGTGGCACAGGGGAATAGCCTGAAGATTGAATCTGCTGTGGCTGGTGCTGACAGAATTATTAAAAGACCGCGTGGTAGCTGGCAACATACTTTTGGTCTCCGTTATCGTTTGGACCAGATTACCCAACAGGGAACCATTAATACCAATGAAATTCCTGATGCATTTATTGCCAATGCCAATGACCAGCAGCAATCTTTATTGTTGGGTTATGAGGCATCACTTGCGACCAGCGATAAACGGGTCAATCCGGGTAAAGGCTTTAAGCAGACCTATAAGGTCGAACTTGGCAGTGAGTCATTATTGTCTGATGCTGATATGGCCATTCTCAATGCAGGCTGGCGTTTTATTTATTCATTGGGTGAAAATGATAGTCACCAGTTTGTCGGGCGTGGCGATTTGGGTTATATCCTGACCCAGGATTTTAGCAAGGTGCCTTATAACCTGCGTTACTTTACTGGTGGTGACCAGACCGTACGTGGTTTTGACTATAAAAGTCTATCGCCGGAAGAAAATGGATTTAAAATCGGTGGTCAGGCTCTGGCTGTGGGATCACTTGAATATAACTATCAATTTAAAGAAGGTTGGCGTGCAGCCATTTTTAGCGATGTCGGCAATGCTTACGATAAAGATTTCAATACGCCTACTGCATACAGTATGGGCTTGGGGCTGCGTTGGGCATCGCCAATTGGCCCTATTCGTATAGATGTTGCTTCAGGTATTTCTGATGACAATCATCCAATACGTCTGCATTTCTTTATTGGTTCACAATTATAAATACTGGTTTTTATAAATCTTAGTTTTTAGAGAGTATTATGGCTGAAGTAGAACAGCAACCGGAAACGGAAACACCTAGACCGAAAAAGCGTCGTATTTTAAGGAGTGTGCTATTCACATTGCTTATCGTGTTTGTGTTGCTGATTGCTTCTTTTGCCGTGATGTTTAGTACCGATAAAGGCAGCAAATTCTTGCTGGACCGTGTTTTAGAGCGTCAGCAAATTATTCATTATGAATATGAAGGCGGTAATCTGCTCAGCGGTATTATCCTAAAAAATATTTTAGTCATGCTCAAACCTGTAGACGTTAAAATTGACCGAGCAGATGTCACTCTGGGCTGGCGTGCCATCCTTAAAAAAGAAATTCATCTGAATCGTGCCGATGTACGTAATCTGCAAATTATCACTAAACATCCACCGAGTGATAAACCATTTAAATTTAATGAAATCCGTTTGCCCTTTGTTTTGCGTCTAGACACGGCAGATGTCGATCATCTGCTGATTAAAACTGCTTCGGCAAGTGTAAAGTTTCACGATATTCACCTGAATGACGCGCTCTGGTCAGGTACTGAATTGCAGTTTGAAGATTCCCGGATGGATATGGGCTACCTTTCGGTGAAAAATGCCACGGGGAACATGAAGTTTGAAGGGAAATATCCTTTACATGCTGTGGGTGATCTGAACATACCTGCACTGCATAAAAATCTAAATATTTATGATATCAAGGTGGTAGCAACAGGGTCTTTAGACACGATTCAGGCAGGCGTTGCGACCAATACCCCAGACCTGTTAACCGGTTGGGTGGTACTGCATCCGGTACGCAAACATGTGCCGATGTTTGGCGAGTTAAATTTAAAAAAATATCATTGGCCATTACTGACAGAACAAAAGCTATATACCAAAAATGGCGTGGCTAAATTTAATGGTGATATTCAGCGTTTAAATATCGATGCCATTACAGATTTAAGCGGTAAAAATATTCCGCAAGGTCAATATAACGGCAGTATGCATACCGACTTGGTGCATCAGCTCGACATTAGCAATTTAAATGGTCAGTTGATGAGTGGTGCGGTGAATGTTGCAGGCGTGGTGAGCTGGAAAAATCATGTCACTTGGGACATGAATGGCCGTGTCGATAAAATTAATCCCAAAGATAAACTGATTCCGCAAATCATCCAAGACTTTCTACCTCCAACTCTGGATGCCAAAATTGCCTCTAAAGGCCGTTTGCAAAATGGTCTGCATTTAACCGCATTGGTAGATTTTGACCGTTATGAAACATGGAATCTAAAGCTCGATCAGGCCGAACAAAAAGGCAAAAAACTCAATCCGATGCTGCTGAATGTGGCCTGGCAAAATATTGATCGCGCTGTGCCTTATGTGGGCTGGTTAAGCAGTAAATCGGGTGACGTAAAATTGGCGCTGGTTGAAGGCAAGCAGGATATTCATGTCACCACTACAGTGACCAAAAATGATAAGGGCAGGTTGCCTGAAGGCTTGTATACTGCCCAGCTCAATTTCAAAAATAATGACTTGAATATCCCGAGTTTTAGTTATGTAGCAGGTAAAGGTAGTTTAAGCGGTAGTGCCAAAGTAGATTTGCCGACCAAAAAACGTCAATTGAAATGGAATGCCATTCTCAATGCCAAAGATTTTAATCCACAAACTGTTGCGGTGGCTGCACCGGTGAATCTGCTCAATGGACAGGTAAAAGCCAATGGTTTTGCCAAACCGAATCAGCAGATTATTCATTTGAATGCGATTAATTTAACCGGTCGCCTGGCGCAGCAAAATAACAACGAAACTGTACGCTTAACTGGTCGTAGCACCATCGCCCTTTTATTTAATACCCAAAAAGCGGGTGGTGCATTTAAAAGTTTTGCTGTCAATTATGATGGCGCACTCAATGCCAGTCAAATTCCGGCCAGCGAAGGCATGCTCAAGTTCAAGATCTCCGGTACACCTGAACTGGTTAAAGTCGATGAACTGAAACATTCAGGTATTGCCGGAAAAATTTATGCCAGTGGTCTGGTCTATCTTAAAAATGGTTTGGGCTGGAATATCAATGCCTCTTTAGTACGTTTTAAACCGCATTATTTTGTCTCATCTGTGCGCGGTGAATTGTCCGGTAACGTGAAAACTGAAGGGGTTTGGTCGGACAACTTAAAACGTATTAATATCCAGAAACTGAATATAGCCGGTATCATCAACAATAAACCTGTTCGCGGAACAGGAAATCTAGCGATGGTGATTAATTCAAATCAAAAAGGCTTCCTGCCACAACAGTTTGAAGCGAACAACTTGTATCTTTCTTATGCCAAAAACCAGCTTCAGGCCACAGGCAATGCACAGAATCTAAGGCTGAAAATCAATGCGCCGGCCTTGTATGAAATATACAGTGGACTTCGTGGCCGTGCTTATGGCTATTTAAATGTGCAATCACAACCACGCCTGCAAGCGACGGCCAATCTGGCGGTAGATGATTTCGGTTTTAACCAGTTATTCAGTGTTAAAAAATTACGTGTACAAGGCGAGCTGCCGACTTCTGAGTCGGCTCCGACCTTGATGACTGCAAAAATGGAAAACTTGCGTAGTGGTAAGCGTGAGATTCAGCAGGGTGAAATTTCACTGGCCGGAACGCGTAAGGCCCATATCCTGAAAGTACAAGCACAAAACAGACTGTCTAAATTTTATGTGCAATTGGCTGGTGGTTTTAATGCACAGAATGACTGGTTGGGACAAATCCAGAAAGGTGATTTTGACTCCTTGCGCGCACGTTTGGTGCAACGTCAGAATGCCTCGGTAATTTATAGTTCTGCTAAAAGCGAATTGTTTGTCGGTGCGCATTGCTGGTCGAGTCAACAAAGCCAGTTGTGTTTTGACCAACCGATTCGGGTCAGTAAAACCAGAGGTAATGTTTCATTTATTACCCGTAATGTCGATTTAAATGACTTTGCTGCTTTTATGCCAGAAGGTCTGGAAATTACCGGTAAGGTCAATGGTTATACCAAAGCTACTTGGGCACAAGGCAGCAAGCCAAAAATTGATGCCAGACTGGTTAGCCGTAATGGTGTGATTGGGCTGGCAGCTGAAGATCCACAAGATATAGGATCTACACTTAAATATAATGAAATTGCTGTGGTGGCAAAAAGTATTGCTGCGGGTTTACAGGTTCGTTTAGATGTTAAAACCCCTGAAATTGGTACCGGTTATGCCAATGTCATTATCGACCCTTATAAAGACAGAATGCCGATGCGCGGTGAGATCGCCTTCGATCAGGTACAACTGAAAGTCTTTAAGCCATTTATGCGGGATGTCCGTTCCCTGGCGGGCAACTTGTCTTTTGCTGGAAAAATTAGCGGTACTTTAACGCAGCCTTTGCTGAATGGTGAAATGCGCCTGAAAGATGGTGCGATCAGCATGATTTCCTTGCCGGTGAATTTAACCAATATTCAGGTCTATTCTTCCATTCGCCAGGATCACGCTACCATTAACGGTGCATTTAATAGTGGTCAAGGTGCAGGTGCATTGACTGGTAGTGTAAATTGGAAAGATGATCCCCGCATTCAGTTGCATTTAAAAGGTGAAAACCTGCTTATACGTCAGGCGCCGTTAATTACCGCCGTAGTTACGCCGGATTTGTCTTTAGATGTGCTGCCATTTAAGAAGAAATTAAGCTTAAACGGTAAGGTGGATGTGCCACGTGCGTTGATTTCGATGCCTGAAGCTTCCGCACCGGTAATCAATGTGTCTTCAGATGTTCGAATCGTGCGTGAAGGACAAGACCAGCTTGCAATATTAAGGGCAGCCCGTCCTTGGGATATCCGTGCCGATGTGATGGTTAATTTAGGTAATCAGGTAATTTTCCAGGGCTTTGATAGTCGTATTCCACTGGCCGGACGTTTGTATCTTTCACAACGTGGACTTGAAACCGCCATGCGTGCTAATGGTGCAATTGGGGTCAGTCAACGGGTAAAAATTGAAGCCTATGGACAAAGTCTGGATTTGAATCGTGCGATTTCACGTTTTAACGGTCCTTTATATAACCCGACCCTGGATATCGATGCTAATAAGACTGTACAAGGTAGTCTGGTTGGGGTGCGTGTAACAGGCACAGCAACCAGTCCGAATATTCAGGTCTATAACGATGCCGGATTGTCTGAACAGGAAGCCTTAAATGCCATCATTACTGGCCGTATTAATGAGGGGGCTAGTGGTATTAGTCAGGAAGCGGGCTTTAAGTCCGATGTCAATAATACCATTGCGGCTGCCGGAATCAGTATGGGCTTAGGCGGTACACGCGCTCTCACCAACCAGATTGGACGTACTTTTGGTCTGAGTGGTCTGGCGCTGGATGCACAGGGAACGGGAGATGATACTCAGGTCAGTGTGACAGGTTATATTACACCGGATCTGTTCATCCGTTATGGTGTAGGGGTGTTTACACCAGTGAATAAATTGACCTTGCGTTATCAAATGAATAAACGTTTATATCTGGAAGCGAGCCAATCGCTAGAACGTGCGATAGACGTGTTCTATAACTGGCGCTTCTAATGGCTTGAGAATATAAATTCTCAACTATTTGTTATATTTAAAATTTTATCAAGATTGGTCTGCATTGTTTTTAGCAGTGTAGACCATATACAGCTTGTTGCATCATTTCGGACTTAAATACAAGTGTTGCATTTGTGGTTTTAGCTACAACAAAATATCTCATCATCAGTTACACAAATAAGGATAGTTCACTATTGAATAACACTGTCGAATGTTTGAGCATGATATTTTGTTGATCAAACAAGTGATGGATTGTCATGATAGATGAAGAAAAGCCTTTAGATTTTGACGATGATAATGAGCCTCAAGATTTCGAAGATGAAGAATTTATCGACGATAAGAGAGAGGAAGAGATGTACAACACGATTACTAAAGATGGCTCAAGTGTTGACCCTGCAGATGATGGAACTCGTCATATTCGACCTGAAGATGGGGATCCGATAGAAGTTGAAGAGTAAAGAATAGCCCAATTCAATATTGGGCTATTTATTTTCTGTGAGGTGGTGGACATGAATGAAACAATATTTCCAATCCCCCGATTCTGACCTCAGCAATGTCACTCGCAACGTGCATCATTGAAACTAAAATTAATGAACTGGTAGATCAACTACTCAATAAAACACCCTAATTTAGCGCATCAGTGTTTTAAAATCCAAAAAAAGCGAGAGTTAAACTCTCGCTTTTTTTAAATCATACTTGCAGTCGGCAAGCGCGATTTAAAAATTATAGTGCTACGATGTTTACAGCATTCGGGCCTTTTTGACCTTGAGCGATGCTGAATTCAACTTGTTGGCCTTCAGCCAAAGTTTTGAAGCCATTACCAGTGATTTCGCTGAAATGAGCGAAAACGTCAGGGCCATTTTCTTGTTGAATAAAACCAAAACCTTTAGTTTCGTTAAACCACTTAACAGTACCTTTTACAGTATTAGACATAATAAAATCCTTAAAAATGTTTTTAGCTTATTGAAAAGCCAGATAATTTAACTTGAAAATAAGAATGGAACTTTAAATCTGAAAAACGAAGGATTATGACTAAAACTGCGAAATACAAGAAGATTTACCAGAGCAAACTATTTTTCTAGTTGGCTTTAAGCATACAGTTATGTATGAAATTATGCAAATGAATAGCTACCTATTGCTGCATTTTATAGCTTAAATTTGTAACTTAATAATTATATTTAATTAAATTAATAACTTAAAGATCAGTTAAAAATAAAAAAATCAATTCAAAGTCTTTTTTAAAACCATGAACTTAAAATAGAGCTTATTTTTATGTACTTGATTTTAGTTTGCTCATGATTTTTGGGGATATCTTGTTTTGATGATTTCGTATTTTCATGAACTTTGATTATGATAGGGGGCAATAGGAGAACATTGATGAAAAAGTTATTCACTTTGATGGCATTGGTTGCCTTGGTGGGCTGTGCTGAAAAGAAGCCGCTAACACCTGAAGAGCAGTGGAAAGGCTATTGTACGAGTATGGGTAATGCGGCAAACAATATTATGTATGATCGTCAAAATACCATTACCAAAGAGGCCGCTATAGAACACGCCAACAAGATTGAAGATGAAATCACCAAAACCTTTATTCTGGATATTATTGAACAGGTCTATGCATTTCCTATAGATGAAATTAGTAAAGATCCAGAAGCCAGCCGTAATCAATTTAAGCAGAAAATAACTGAAAAATGTATCGCTACGCCGCATGATAAAATGCCGAATTACAAACCGTTCTAATGAACGGTTTTTTATTGGGTGACTTAAAATAGCCTGAGTATATTGATCAGCATAAATTGTGACATTTGCTTCATTAAAAATATGGAAAAACTTATCTTGTTATTGAATAATGAAATCAAGAATTATAATGACTGGAGTAGAAATATGGATGTGATTGGCTACTTACATCATGAAGATTTGCTCTTGGAAGATGAGCACGGTGTAGCAATTATTGGTGGTGCAAATTATGTCCTGAGTGTGGGAGATAAAGTGTTTCTGCGCAGAAAATTGGCAGATCAGCATTATCCTCGTTATTTAGTTGATATTTCATTCGCCAGTAATCAACATCAAGGCCTGTTTGAAGATGAATGTGCAGTTAAATTTACCGGGAATCGTACAGAATTAGCTCAATATTTAACAGCTACCACTGTCCACTAAGGTTGAATATTTTTATAGAAGCAAAACAGGCAACATGGAGTTGTCTTTTTTGTGTTGAATGTTCCATTAAAAGTAACTTTTTTCATCATCAAAAAGCTTTAAAAGTGAAGGATTTGCTTATTGTGTAATCGATATGGGCATTATTTAGCTATAAAATAATGGGCATCACAAAGAAACACTGTAGTTGCATTAACTTTTAACTGGAATTTTAGTAAAATTTAGCAGTCCATATTATTTGCGAAGCTTTGCATAAGCTGGAATTCGTAAATAATTTTTTAAAAAAGAGGAATAACACTGTGCTAGAAGCTTACCGCCAACACGTTGCAGAACGTGCCGCACTCGGAGTCCCACCGAAGCCACTTGACGATGCTCAAACAGCTGACTTGGTTGAACTATTAAAAAATCCACCAGCTGGAGAAGAAGCATTTTTAGTTGACTTGCTTGAAAACCGTGTTCCAGCAGGTGTTGACCAAGCTGCTTATGTTAAAGCTGCTTTCTTGGCTGCTGTGGCAAAAGGTGAAGCGACTTCGCCATTAGTTTCTAAAGAACGTGCGGTTTACTTACTGGGTACTATGCTTGGTGGTTATAACGTTGCGCCTTTAGTTGAACTTTTAGACAATGCAGAATTATCAGGTTTAGCTGCTGATGCATTGAAAAAAACTCTTCTTGTATTTGATGCATTCCATGACGTAGCTGACAAAGCGAAAGCGGGCAATGCAAATGCACAAGCTGTTATGCAGTCTTGGGCTGATGCTGAATGGTTCACTAGCCGTAAAGACGTTCCAGAAGAAATTAAACTCACTGTATTCAAAGTTACTGGTGAAACTAATACTGATGACTTGTCTCCAGCTCAAGATGCTTGGAGCCGTCCGGACATCCCATTACATGCAAATGCGATGTTGAAAAACGAACGTGATGGCATCAATCCTGAAAAACCAGGTGAAGTTGGTCCATTAAACCAAATTAAAGAACTTGTTGCGAAAGGCAACCAAGTTGCTTACGTCGGCGACGTAGTTGGTACAGGTTCTTCTCGTAAATCTGCAACTAACTCTGTTCTTTGGTTCTTTGGTGACGAAATTGCTCACATCCCGAACAAAAAAGACGGTGGTTACTGCTTAGGTGGTAAAATTGCTCCGATCTTCTTCAACACAATGGAAGATGCTGGTGCGTTACCAGTCGAGATCGACGTTACCAACATGAACATGGGCGACGAGATCACACTTAAAATCGACCATGCTGCTGCTAAAGTAACTGCATTCAAAGATGGCGCTCAAATTGCCGAGTCTGAACTCAAAACTCCAGTGTTGTTAGATGAAGTACGTGCTGGTGGCCGTATCAACCTGATCATTGGTCGTGGTTTGACTGGTAAAGCGCGTGAAGCTTTAGGTCTTGCACCTTCAACTTTATTCCGTACTCCAGTTCAACCTGAGAATACTGGTAAAGGTTTCACTCAAGCTCAAAAAATGGTAGGTCGCGCTTGTGGTCTTCCAGAAGGTCAAGGTGTTCGTCCAGGTACTTACTGCGAACCTAAGATGACAACTGTTGGTTCTCAAGATACAACTGGTCCTATGACTCGTGACGAATTGAAAGACTTGGCTTGCCTAGGCTTCTCTGCTGACCTAGTAATGCAATCTTTCTGTCACACAGCTGCGTATCCAAAACCAGTTGACGTACAAATGCAACACACGCTTCCTGATTTCATCATGAACCGTGGTGGTGTTTCATTACGTCCAGGTGACGGTATTATTCACTCTTGGTTAAACCGTATGCTTCTTCCAGATACTGTTGGTACTGGTGGTGACTCACATACTCGTTTCCCAATCGGTATTTCATTCCCAGCAGGTTCTGGTCTTGTAGCGTTCGCTGCAGCGACTGGTGTTATGCCACTAGACATGCCTGAATCTGTTCTTGTGAAATTCAAAGGTAAAATGCAGCCTGGTATCACTCTACGTGACCTTGTACATGCGATTCCTTACCGTGCGATCCAAGAAGGCGATCTTACTGTTGAGAAAAAAGGTAAGAAAAACATTTTCTCTGGTCGTATCCTAGAAATCGACCTGACTGAAATGGAAACTGAATTAACAGTAGAACAAGCATTCGAACTTTCTGATGCTTCTGCTGAACGTTCTGCTGCTGGTTGTTCAATTACGCTTTCTGAAGAGAAAGTTGCTGAATACCTCCGTTCTAACATCACTATGTTGAAATGGATGATTTCTCAAGGTTATGGCGATGCGCGTACTATGGCTCGTCGTGTTGAGAACATGGAAAAATGGTTGGCGAATCCATCACTTCTTAAAGCTGATGCTGACGCTGAATACACTAAAGTGTATGAAATCGACCTAGCTACAATCACTGAACCTGTTCTTTGCTGCCCGAATGATCCAGATGACGCGAAACTTCTTTCTGACGTTCAAGGCGTTAAGATTGATGAGGTATTCGTTGGTTCATGTATGACGAATATCGGTCACTTCCGTGCTGCGGGTAAATTACTTGATAAAGTACCTGGTGGCGTATTGTCTACTCGTTTATGGTTGGCTCCGCCAACTCGTATGGACGAGCACCAATTGATGGAAGAAGGTTTCTATAACATTTATGGTAAAGCTGGCGCTCGTACTGAAATGCCAGGCTGTTCATTATGTATGGGTAACCAGGCACGTGTAGCTCCGAACACAACTTGTGTATCGACTTCTACTCGTAACTTCCCGAACCGTTTAGGTCAAGGCGCTAACGTTTACTTAGCTTCTGCTGAACTTGCATCTGTTGCTGCTGTACTTGGTAAATTACCAACTCCAGAAGAATACCAACAATATGCAGCTCAAATTGACAGCATGTCGGCTGACATCTATCAATACTTGAACTTCGACAAGATGGGCGAGTATACAGATGCTGCTAAAGACATCGATACTAAGAAAATTGCTGCTGCTCAATTGTCTTAATTGATTAAGTAGTTGAGAATAAGGGCTGATTTATCAGCCCTTATTTTTTGGAGTAATGACAAATATAGAGAGTTGGTATTCTGGGCTTTTTAAAAGCCTCAATGAATTTATACAAACGTCTGATCTTTGCTGAAAAGTAATATTTCCAAGCACTCTAATAGAACAATGACTTTAAATATTCAATAAAAGTGCGAATATTTTGTTGAGATGGAATATGAAAAGCGCGTTTAAAAATTACTGATTTTTTAAAAAATAATCAATTAATATTTTCTTATTAAAAATAAATATTTATTGAATAAGTTTAGCTAAACAATTTAGAATAAAAACTACACAGTTCTAGTGGTTATTCAAGTCCGTGAATCTACCAGCTACTCACTATTTCTTGTTGATTTACCCAATTTGCTTAATTCTGATTGGTACGGCCTTTATTGTTGCATATTTAAGGTTTAAAGCACCCAAGTATTTAATGTGGATGGGAGTTGGTTGTATTCTGTTATCTGTAGCATTCGCTACACAGACATTGATGACAAATACACAACTACGGCTAACAGCGCCTTGGTTTGCAATTATGTATATAGGTGGGGTTTGGGCAGTCGTACATGGAATGTTCTTAAAAGCTAATGCTAAATTAAATATATGGATCTCTTCTGGCCTTATTATTGCGGGTATAACTTTACTTCTATATTTCACCTATATCGATGAGAATTTATGGTCACGAGTGGTCATAGTTAGTGTGGTGGTTTTATGCTTGGAAGCTTTAGCCCTACCAAAAGTATATGCTTTATTTAAAAAAACCTATGCTTTAGAAAAACTTTTGTGTTTGAGCTATTTTTTCGTCGTTATCTATGCATTTATTAGAGCTTTAATAGTCATTGTGTATCTTCAAGAACTGCAATATATGACCGTGGCGACCACAACTTGGTGGATGATGCTGATTTCTATAAATGTTTTTATCAGTCTGTGGTTTGCCATTATTCTCTCGGCCGTAGCTGTAAAAGAAATGTTTACTAGCCTTAATGAAGAGCGGTTGAGAGATCCTTTAACCAAATTGTATAACCGTAATGGCTTTCTGGAAAAAACCAAAGACCTGTTTGAGAAAAAACAGTATGGTGAAGTTTATCTTGTGATGTGTGATATTGATAATTTTAAGAATATAAATGATACATGGGGACATGTTGTGGGAGATAAAATTTTATACGCATTTGCCGATATATGCAGATTTAATATTCGGGAAGGTGATATTGTTGGGCGGTTTGGTGGGGAAGAATTTATTATCTTGCTGCAAAGTCCAAATGAGGAGGCTTCATGGGTTTTGGTTGAGCGTTTACGTAAAAAGGTTGAAGATCAAATTTTTATTCATGACATTAAAATTACTGCAAGTTTTGGAGCGGCTAAAATAGAGACAGAATCCCAGTTTATGAGTGCCTTGGAAATAGCAGATAAGCATTTATATGAAGCCAAAAATAGTGGACGAAACCGGGTATGTTTTAATTAAAAAAATTAGATTTACCTTTAATGTCCGGATTTTGAATTAAATAAAAATTATAGAACGCCATTATTTTTGTTCATCATATACAAGTAATAAATTTTAGGCATTAAAAAGCCCCATGGTTAGGGGGCTAGTCGTATATAAGATCTAAGCTTATATACTGTAAGAGGCTCATCTCAAACTAAGTGTATTAGAACATAATTTTCTAAAATTGGCGATGTATAAATGCTTAAGCCAAGAGTTCTTTTCCAATCACCGACCATAAATTTCGATGAGACTTCTTAAACATCAGCATATGACCAATCGTTTTATGTCCGTAGCTTTTCGGTTTTAGCTCAATCATTTGAGTATCGGCATTCGGGTACAGGCGTAATAAATCCTTTACGTTGGCTTTCGTTGCAATTTCATCATCCGATGACCACAGTACCGTAATCGGGCAGCTAATTTGAGTGTGATAATCTTCAAACACGCTTTTGCCAATCGCATTGATCACATAACCCGGTTTACGACAAAATTGTGCCCATTGTTTGGCGACATCTTTAGGTAGATTTTCTCCCATTCCAATTGCTTGAGTTGGAGCATAACCTTTGGTGATGCGAGCCAATGGAAAAAGGACATTAAACATGACAGAAGCCAGCAATTTGGTGCGGCCCTTTAAGCCTTTAACATGCCCGGTTGAACCTGAAACCGCAACAACTTTGGCTACTTTTTCATGATTAGGCACAATCCCCAAAAGCTGACCGCCAGCACTGTGACCAACTAAAATGACCTGATCGGCTCGAGTTTTATATAACAAGGTCTCTATTGCAGCAGAAATATCCAGTTTACCCCAATCTACAATGCTGGCTTCAGATTGACTAACCGGACCATGTAAAGAACGACCAATTCCGCGGAAATCAAAACTCAAAACCTCATAGCCTTGTGTGATTAACCATTCTGCAAAAGCATGATAAAAATTCTGGGTAATCCCGGTTGCTGGACAGATGAGGACTGGGTAATTCTTTTTTTGCGTAGCGCTGGCTGCATAAAAGCGGCCGCTAAGTGAATATCCATCTTTACAGGTAATTGTTAATGATTCAAAAGTGTTCATATGGAGAATATGGAATAAGTATATATGGTAACTACTGTAGCCAAGTTCTAAAAAGAAACTTGTATAATTCATGACTTTAAAGTCAAAATAACGATCTAAAAAATAAGGATATAAATGCATGGAAGCGGAAAATTTAACACAGGCTGTAGCTTGGGCCGTGTTGTTTAGTGGTGTTTTTCTTTGGGTGGGTATGCTGACCGGGGTATGGAAATATTATCAGATTCGTCATTCAGCACAGGCGCGGGCTCATTATTATGTCGATATTGCGCATAGAAGTAGCTTGCTCTATGCACCAGCCAGCCTGATTATTGCAATTCTAGCCCATTTTTCAGTTTGGAGTGAGGGACTTAACTTTACTTTTGTATTGATCAATCTTTTCTTTTTTAGCTTTTCAATTTTAAGTTATGTGTTACATGGCTGGCTGAAAGATACGACCAATCAGTTTAAGCAGCCTCATCAAATGGGACGTTGGCATTTGCCAAAATGGATGCTAAGTAGTGCAATTATTCTTCTGATCATTGGAGAGTTGGGTGCTACAGCAGGATTATTGCTTGGTACAATGATCGGCCTGGTGAAAGTTTTAACTTGATGGTTGGTGATTTGGGTATAAGTTTTGGATGATTAATTATTATTAAGATGGGTGATAGTTCACCCATCTTTTATTCTGTAGAAGTATTCTGCTTTTGTTGACGGTATTTCTGATCGACCACAGCCCACACATAGAAAGCTACCGATACAATAAAAGCATACATAAAGAATTCAGGTTTTAAGTTGCCTTGAATTAAACCATGAATAATGAGTGTCACAATCAGAGCAACCGTAGTACTCAAATAAGTGACCATATTCTTATTTGCTTTTAGAGCGTTAATGAAGATTTCTTTATTGAAATGTAATGATAACATCTCCACTCCTCCGGTTATATATTGACCTAAACCTAATTGTTTTAGTCAGATTAGTTTCTATTGTTGTACTTGGTATTTCGATTCATTTCAATAGTTGATGTCACTATTTTGTCATAAAAATATGTTAGACATAAGTTTATAGCCTGATTTTATTCAACATATAAATGCTGGATATTTCTTCTGAATATGCAATTATCCTCCTCATTCATTCTTACTAGTTAAAAAGATGTCAAGATACTCAACAATAGTAAATATAAAAGAAGCAATATTGATGCCAGTCTAGAAGTGTATCAAGGTTTGGGACGGGATGCGGTAGGATCAGTCTAATCGTGACTGATTGAATTTTATATGTTTTAAGCAAACATGTTAGATTGATGAGGATGTAAACAATAAAACCCAGTTTGGGTAAAACATGATGTTTTATTGATCACTGTTAAAATCAGGTTTGGGTAAAACCAGATTTTAAGCACATCAACTCAGTTATTTTTTAACTTTATCGATGACGATAGCAATAATCAGCACAATAATAGATGGAATCAGCCATGCTAAATTTTGTGCGTTTAACGGTAGATTTTGAATGAAGCTAGGTAAGTAGGCTTCAAGTCCTGCAACTTTCAGGCCGTCAAAAATACCGAATAACAGGGCTACTGCAGTTACTGGTGCAACCACATAAGCAGGCCGGTTGAAAAATTTCCACAAGAAGCTCAGTAGAATCACTGCAATTGCTGGTGGATAAATGGCACTTAAAACAGGTACAGACACAGCAATCAGTTTGGTTAAACCGAGGTTTGAAATGATGAAAGCGAAACCAACCAGAACAAACACTAAAATTTTATAAGGAATTTTAGTCAGTTCCGAAAAGTATTCTGCACAAGCACAGGTTAAACCAATCGCTGTTACCATACAGGCCAGGAAAATCATGCCGGTCAAGAATACAGAACCAATATCACCAAAAGCATGCTGCACATAGGCATGCAGGATCACTGCACCATTGGCTGCATTTGGAGCGACTTCATGGCTGCCTAAACCGAGTTTAAACAGGCTTAAATAAACCAAGGTTAAACCTGCACCAGAAATCAAGCTGGCAATCACGGCATACTTGGTCACCAGTTTTTTATCTGTTACACCACGTGAATGAATTGCGTGAATAATAACAATACCAAATACCAATGCACCCAAAGTGTCCATAGTTAAGTAACCATTGACAAAACCTTCAGAAACTGGGGCAGTCGCATAGTTGTTAATTGCTGGTGAAATGAACCCAGCAGGAATGACAAATGCAGAGATACCTAATACTGCCAAAGAAATAATCTTTAAAGGTGCCAGGAAGTGGCCGACAGTATCGAGCAGTTTGTTGGGATATAAGGAAATAACAGTGACGACTGCAAAATAAATTGCACTATAAATCAGCAGACTGCTACTTGATGTACCAAAATAGGAAGAGAAACCGATTTCATAGGAAACTGTGGCTGTACGAGGTGTTGCAAATAGAGGACCAACAGCTAAGTAACATACAATGGTTAAAATCAGGCTGGCGATTTTACCCAGAGGTGAACTTAAATTCTGGATTGATCCTTCTACACGTGAAAGTGCCATAATGGTGATAACAGGCAGGCCAACTGCAGTAATAAGAAAACCTAAAGCAGCTAACCATACATGTTCACCCGCTTGTTGAGCGACAATTGGTGGAAAGATAATATTGCCCGCACCAATAAAAAGTGCAAAAGTCATAAAACCCAAGGCAATAATATCCCTTGTGCGGAGATTCGTCATAAAAAGGGAGAGGAATTAAACAAAAAAGCGATTTTAGAAGATATTAGTGCTTTTTTACAGTTCATTTTATGCAGCTTATAAGTTTTAGAGGTTCAGTAAGCTCTTAAACTGAACAACTGAAGAGTTTAAGTTTATTTATATATTTGATTAATTGGTAAAAAGCATAAAAGTATAGGCTGTTATGCTTTTTTAATTTTTTAAGCAGATTTTGATTTTTTTATACTGATCGTTTAAATGTATATAAATTAACCGCATGGTTGACTAAAAATGCTCAAAACTCCGCTGTTTATCTGCTCATATTAAACAAAATTAAAGTAAAAGGACTATAATCATAAGCCTTATTTCTGAGGATGATGCAATGAAAGCTTCCACTATTACCATTAAAACTGAGCAAGATTTAGAGAAACTCCGTATTTCTGGACGTTTGGCTGCTCAGGTTTTGGAGATGATAGGGAAGTATGTCAAGCCTGGAGTAAGTACCGAGTATCTGGATGATATCTGCAATGACTTCATTGTGAATACCTTAAAAGTCATTCCAGCCAACGTGGGCTATTATGGCTATACCAAAACCACCTGTATTTCTCCAAATGAAGTGGTGTGTCACGGTATCCCATCGCCAAACACCATTTTGCAGGATGGTGACATTATCAATATTGATGTGGCGATCATTAAAGATGGTTATTTTGGCGATACTAGCCGGATGTATTATGTCGGAAATGTAAAACCGGAAGCGAAAAAACTGGTTGAAACCACTTATGAAGCCATGGTAGCCGGCATCCATGCGGTGAAACCGGGCGCAACTTTAGGTGATATCGGTTTTGCCATTCAGTCTGTGGCTCATCGTGAGGGCTATAGCATTGTCCGTGAATACTGCGGTCATGGCATTGGTAAGGTCTATCATGAACAGCCGAATGTGCTGCATTATGGTCAGCCTGGTCAAGGTCTGATCCTTAAAAAAGGCATGGTTTTTACCATTGAGCCGATGGTCAATGCAGGCAAGGCGCGTGTTAAAGAGCTTAAGGATGGCTGGACTGTTGTTACAGCAGACCGCTCTTTGACAGCACAATGGGAACATATGGTTGCGGTAACGGATACCGGTTTTGAACTGTTATCTCCTTGGCCAGAAGGTACCGGTTCATATCCTGAAATTTAAACGAGAAAGATAAAATGAAATAGATTGTTTTATACTTTGGTATAAAATTGTTGATTTTATGTTCAAATTAAGTTTTAAAATCTATTAATTTTAATTTATATTGTTGATTTATATAATAAAATTATTTTTATTATTATTTTGTAATATATTTTATATATTAGATTTATATATTTTTTCTTTGTACTATACAACTATAGATTCTAGCTGTAGTTTCTTATTTTTCCTTATTTAAAGTTTATAAGCTTATCCACCTCGGATAAGCTTTTTTTTGCCTAAAATTTTGTATTACTCAAGTGAATTTTACTTTTTTGTGATCAGTCTAGCCGTTTGTAGGGTGCAAGCAACAACTCAAAGGCTTTGAAGATAAACCTGATTGTTTTTCCAAGCAGAGGCATGAGTATTAATACTTGCTGAGCTGTTCCACCAAATAGTCGATAAAGACACGGACCGCGGGGAGCAAGCCACGGCGTGAAGGATAGACTACATGAAAAATACCATGCGGTGCTTTCCAGTCCGGCAGTACACGCACCAGTTCACCACTTTGAACATAGTCCTGAACAATGCTGTCAGGCAATAGCACAATCCCGCAATTTTGTCGTGCCAGTTGTGCCAGCATCATCAGGTCAGACCCCATCACCACGGGATTGACCTTGATTTTCTTCTGCTGTTTTTTATTATCGTGTACAACAATATACTGGTCTAAATGCTCATCCGACATGCTGAGAATTTGATGATCGCTTAAATCTTCCGGCTGTTTTAAGTCGCCAAATTCATTCAGATAGGCCTGGCTGGCAAACAGGTGCTGTTCGATATTTTCAAATTTGCGTAAAACCAGATTCGGGTCATCATCCAGATTGGAACGTACCCGGAGTGCCACATCAATGCCTTCATTGATGATATCGACACGGCGGTTACTGACAATGAGCTGTACCTTAATTTCAGGATAGGTTTTCAGGAATTTCGGTAAAATCTTGGCAATTTCATTTTGCGCAATTGAAACAGGCAGGCTGACCTTGATCACACCGCGTGGCTGAATGCTGAGATGGTCGACCAGATCGTGGGCCGCTTGTGCAGCATTCATCATGACCTGGGCATGGCGGTAAATATTCATGCCAATGTCGGTTACGGCAAAATGGCGGGAACTGCGCTGGATCAGCCGCACACCTAAATGTTCTTCCAGATTGTAAACGCGGCGGCTTAATTTTGATTTTGGAATATCGGTTGCGCGTTCTGCTGCACTAAACCCTCCATGTTCCACCACTAAGGCAAAGCAATAAAAATCATCAAGATCGGTCAGCATTTAAGAATTCCATTTATGCAACAATAAGCAGATTAAAAAATTATTGTTGCATTATGTCAATGGCTGCTGTGTCGTTTTGCTATTGAACAGAACAGTTTAGTGCTGTTGTCCTAACCATTCTTTTAGATGTTGCATGCCTTGAGTAGCAGTCATCACAATTTTCTGGAATTGTGGCGGGAGCCGCTGCCGGTCCGCCTTGGGGTCAATATAGTAAGCGCTACAATGCGCTGGAATTTCATGAATTAAGCCTGCCACGGGATAAACCTGCAGGCTGGTGCCAATCACGATAAAAATATCCGCATCCTGTACGCAGTCTTGTGCATCGGCATAAGCAGGCACAGCCTCGCCAAACCAGACCACATGTGGACGTAAAGGATAGCCATCCTTGCTGAAGTGTTTACTCAAATCCAGCTCAGAGCCTTCGACCGGATAGAATTCAGTGCTGTACTGAGCGTTTGGTCCGGAGCTTTTCGCCAGCCGGATATTGCCATGCAGATGAATGACCTGGCTGCTTCCAGCACGTTCATGCAGGTCGTCAATGTTTTGAGTAATGACATGCACATCAAAAAACTCTTCAAGTTCGGCAATCAGCAGATGAGCTGCATTGGGCTTGGCAGAGAGAATATTTTTGCGCCGTTGGTTATAGAAACGCTGGACCAGTTCCGGATCACGTTTCCAGGCTTCAGGTGTGGCGACGTCTTCGATTCGGTACTGCTCCCATAAGCCATCACTGTCACGAAAAGTGTTGATGCCACTTTCGGCACTCATGCCAGCACCGGAAAAGACCACCAGTTTTTTCATTTTGGCTCCTGACTTGATTCAGCTGTTTAAGGTTGATGAGCTGCATTGGCTTTCAAGAATGCGCTCATTTCTCGAGCAAACTTTAGCGGTTCGCTAAGCAAGGGGGTATGTCCAGATTTTTCAAAACGGACTTGTTTGGCATGGGCAATGCTTTGTGCAATCAAGGTTTGACCTTTCACCGGATAAAGCCTGGATTGCGTGCCACTGAGAAAAGTTACCGGACATTGCAGCTTTTGCAGGGCTTCGCGGTAATCTTCCTGATGGTACAGATAGTTGTTGATATACCAGGCCATATAGTCGACCCGGTGAGAGGGCAGTAATAAGCTTTGCAATCGCGACTGGTTGAGTACCCATTCAAAGGCTTTTAAACTGTATCTATTGCTATTTTGCAGGCCAATAAACTCTAGCCAGAGCTTGGCAAGCTGTCCGCGGGCTTGGCTATTCAGGTCTTTTATATATTGAATGTGTTGATGCTGAGCCAGCAACTGCGACAGCTCGGTCAGAATAGAAATAAACAGCTGATGCTGTGGACCAAATAAACCATAATCCCAGCTATCATCTACCGAAATTTTAGGGGTCTGGTCAATATGTAAATAGGCTGCAATCTGTTCGGCAAAGTTGCCATATTGCATGCCATGCATGGCCGTGGTTGCACCCATGGAATAGGCGATCACTACAAGATCATTTAAATGAAGCTGTTCAATCAGGCTGTCAATATCACGCCAGTGACTGGAAATCGCATCCAGTTCGGGAATGGCACACCCTTGAGAACCCCCAAAACCGCGCCAGTCCGGAATAATAAAGCGATGCGTTTTAGCATGCCGGTAAAGAAACGGAAGCCATTGCCAGCTTTGCATTCCCAGACCTGACAGGACCAAGACCGGTTGTCCTTGTCCAAACTCGCGAACAAAAAGTTGTTCATTATCGGGCATCAGGTAATGTGGCATGCGTGTGTCCTTTTTTAGTTCTTATGTTCAAATGCTTTTAACTGTGGAATCATGGTCTCTAACCACTTGATCCAGCCCATTTCCAGGTCAATCCCCAGTTGCAGAATCATTTTATGAATAAACAGAGTCCGGTCCTGATCCTGTGCATGGGCAAAATCTTTGGCAAAGATCGTTTGGTAAATTTTCAAATTTTGTTGATGCAAGATCAGGTGCCTTTCCAGTTCAGGCAACACCGTATTGCCACCGAGTTGAGCTTCGGCACGCAAACGCACCATTAAATCATCGCGCAATTGCGCAGGTGGACTTTGTTTGACCATCCAGTCAGCCAGTTCGGCGCGCCCCAATGCTTCAACCTGATAGGTCTTTTTACGGGTATTGGAACTGTGATCTTCAAGCGTGGAGATCCAGTTCTTTTGTTGCATGGCGCTGAGTTCACGGTAAATCTGCTGATGGGTCGCATTCCAGAAAAATCCCATGGAGCGGTCAAAGCGACGAGCCAAATCAATACCGGTACTGGGTTTTTCAATCAGGCTGGTCAATAAAACATGGGCTAAGGACATAAACGGCTCAGTCAATAAATCTTTACAGCTTCATTATGCAACATGTTGCATAAAAAACAAATCTGGAATATAAGTTATGCAACAAGTTGCATTAAAAGATATTTGCCAGCTGAGAAAGCACGCCAAGGAGATTGTATGTCTAATTACCCGCATTTATTAGCGCCTTTAGATTTAGGCTTTACCACACTTAAAAACCGCGTTCTGATGGGATCCATGCATGTCGGTCTGGAAGAGGCTCCACGTGGTTATGAGCGTATGGCGGCATTTTATGCAGAACGTGCACAAGGGGGTGTCGGGCTGATTGTGACGGGCGGGATTGCACCGAATGATGCAGGCCTGACTTTCGCGGGCGGAGCGAAATTAGACTCTATACAAGAAGCGGAAAAACATAAGGTGATTACCCAGGCGGTGCATGATGCCGGGGGTAAAATTGCCATGCAGATTTTACATACCGGGCGTTATTCCTATCAGGCCGACTTGGTTGCACCATCTGCTATTCAGGCACCGATCAACCCGACTAAACCGCATGCCTTAACCAGCGCAGAAGTACAACAAACGATTGCTGACTTTGCCCAATGTGCAAAACTGGCGCAATATGCCGGATATGATGGCGTAGAAATCATGGGTTCGGAAGGCTATCTGATTAATGAGTTTATTGCGGCACGGACCAACCATCGTGATGATGAATGGGGCGGCAGCTATGAAAACCGTATCCGTTTCCCGATTGAAATCGTACGCCGTACCCGTGAAGCGGTAGGTGAAAACTTTATCATCATCTACCGATTATCGATGCTGGATCTGGTCGATGGCGGATCTACTTTTGAAGAAGTGGTGCAACTGGCCAAGGAAATTGAAAAAGCCGGTGCCACCATTATCAATACCGGGATTGGCTGGCATGAAGCGCGCATTCCGACCATTGCCACCAAGGTGCCACGTGCAGCATTTACCTGGGTTACAGAAAAACTCAAGGGTTTGGTCAAGGTTCCTCTCATTACTTCAAACCGTATCAATACCCCGGAAATGGCAGAACATGTGTTGGCTTCGGGTCATGCCGACATGATTTCCATGGCGCGTCCCATGCTTGCCGATGCCTTCTTTGTGCAAAAAGCAGAACAGGGCCGCAGTGATGAAATCAATACCTGTATTGGTTGTAACCAGGCCTGTCTGGATCATATTTTCTCCATGAAAATTGCATCTTGTCTGGTCAATCCACGTGCCTGTTATGAAACGGAGCTGATTTTTAAGGAAACGACTCAGACTAAAAATATTGCCGTGATTGGCGCAGGACCAGCAGGTTTAAGTTTCGCAACTTATGCTGCTGAACGAGGACATCAGGTCACCATTTTCGAAGCAGCTAATCAAATTGGCGGTCAGTTCAATATTGCCAAGACCATTCCAGGCAAAGAAGAATTTTATGAAATCTTGCGTTACTTCAAACGTAAAATTGAATTACAGCCCAATATTAAAGTGCTTTTAAATCACCCAGCGACTTATGAAGCATTAAGCCAGTCCGACTTTGATGAGATTGTGGTAGCGACAGGTGTCACTCCGCGTCATTTAGAGATTGACGGTATTGACCATCCGAAAGTACTCACTTATCTCGAAGTATTAAAAGAACGTAAGCCAGTCGGTCAACGTGTCGCAATTATTGGGGCTGGTGGTATCGGCTTTGATACCGCGGAATATTTAACCCATGAAGGCGATAGTGCCAGTCTGAATCCTGAAAAATTCTATAATGAATGGGGTATTGATACGCGTTATGAAAATGTTGGTGGATTGAAGCACGCACAAGTAGAACAGTCCAATCGTGAAATTTACTTATTGCAACGCAAGGCAAGTTCAGTGGGTGCGGGCCTGGGTAAAACCACCGGCTGGATTCACCGTACCGGTTTGAAACACCGTGCAGTGAAAATGCTGGCAGGAGTCAGCTATGAAAAGATTGATGATCAGGGCTTGCATATTGTAGTGAATGGTCAGCCGACCGTTTTAGAAGTCGACAATATCGTGATTTGTGCCGGTCAGGAACCTTTCACCGCGATGTTCGATCAACTGAAAGCGGATGGTAAAAATGTGCATTTGATTGGTGGAGCCAAAGAAGCGGGTGAACTGGATGCCAAGCGTGCCATCCGTCAAGGGGCTGACTTAGCGGCTGTGATTTAAAAATATTGAAACCTACTTTTACAATTTTTGTTTACAAATCAGGATTTCTGGTGAAGTAGACAAATAGATATGTAATTTTTCCCTCTCCTTTATTAAAGGAGAGGGTTAGGGAGAGGATTTAATTATTTAATATTAAATAGATGAATCTCCCTAAATCTCCCTTTTTCAAAGGGGGACTCTTTTTATTTAAAATATAAAACAAAAAAGGAAGCTAAAATGACAATCGAAACCACAAAACAGGCAATTGCGTGCTGGCATGAAATGCTGCAAACAGGTGACATGTCTATTCTGAATGAATTACTGGCTGAAGATGTAGTATTTCGTTCACCTGTAGCATACAACCCTTATCTGGGCAAACAGGTAGTATTTTTTATTCTGAGTAATGTGATCCAGATCTTTGAAAACTTTACTTACCACCGCGAATTCTATACTGAAGATGGAATGAATGTGGTGCTGGAGTTTTCCGCCCATGTGGGTGAAAAAAAACTCAAGGGCATTGACATGATTCAGTTTAATGAACATGGTCAAATTATTGATTTTGAAGTAATGCTGCGTCCGAAGAGTGGTCTGGAAGCATTGGCGGCACAGATGGGGCAACGTATGGCTGCTTTTATACCAAAAGTATAAAGAGTATAGTAAAGGTATGAACTGTTAATGGAATGACATGTACTAAGTATTTTGCGTTACATCATTTTTGAGGTAAACCGAATATGAAGTTTGTGGTCAATAAAATCGGTCAGTTGGTGCAAGAAATTGTCGATCAGATTACGGGTGCGGCATTGCCTACCCTGTACTATGATCCACAAGGTGAAGCAGGGCAAGTGCTTGAAGTTTTGCCCCAACTTAAACAGAAATACCGTCCAACGCCGTGGCTGTCAAATACACATCTGCATTTGATCTATTTTGATTTAATTAAAAAAAAAGCGGTGCAACTCCAATATGAGGTTATTGAACAGTTAAACATGTCTGATGGAGGGATTACGGCTATTGCTTGGTATGGACTTCATGTTGCTGAAGATACCCCAACTATTGTGTTGATGCCTACCTTGATGGGTACACCGGAAAGTATGGCCGAGCTGGTTCGTGACTTGCATCGACATACCGGATGGCGTGTAGCCTTATGTTTGCGCCGTGGCCATGCCAATTTACCTCTGCCTGTTCCAAAAATTTCCATGTTCGGTTCGACTGATGATTTACGTGAACAGATTCAATATATTGAAAGCAAATTTCCAGATTCGAGCCTTTATGCGGTTGGTTCATCTGCGGGCACAGGACTATTGGTCCGCTATTTAGGAGAACAAGGCGAGCAAACACCGTTTAAGGCAGCATTTGCCTTGTGTCCAGGGTATGAC
Source organism: Acinetobacter sp. YH01018 (assembly GCF_013420295.1). Lineage (NCBI taxonomy): Bacteria > Pseudomonadati > Pseudomonadota > Gammaproteobacteria > Moraxellales > Moraxellaceae > Acinetobacter > Acinetobacter sp. YH01018. The sequence goes on along the minus strand of NZ_VOYL01000001.1, from coordinate 44,559 downwards.
ACTGAACTGGGTTTTCAAAATGTACATCCTTTCTATAGTAAAGTGATGACGAAAAAGCTATTTGAATCCTTTATTCATCCTTATAGCGAAACATGGCAACAAACCGCCTCCTTGCCCAAAGTGCTTGCTGCCAGGAATTTATTGGAGTTTCAATCTTATTATTTTGAACTGGCAGGCTATAGCAGCTTTGAAGACTATAATCAGGCCACCAATCCGATTCATGTATTTGAAAATGTCAAAATTCCGTTGATGATTTTAAATGCGGAAGATGATCCTGTGTGTCATATCCGGAATCTGGAGCCTTATAAGGAAACCCTTCAGAAGATGCCAAATATTGTGGTTGTGACCACTAAAAAGGGCAGCCACTGTATTTTTTATGAGGGCCTTAAACAGCCTGAATCTTGGGCAGCACGTTTGATTGCAGATTATTTGCGGGTATACCAGTAAAGTAATTTTCTACATGTAAGGATCGATAGGGTAAAAACCTGAAATCTTTTAATACAATTGTAATTTGTAACACTGATATATTAATGAGACTTAAATCAGTATTTCTGTTATAATAGCTTCAACAATAAAACTGACATGAAAATGTTCTCGTTCAAAATTGGTATACGAGAAATCTCCTCTCATTCGAGTGATCCCAAGTTAAGGTTGTTATTTTGAAATGCCAATGGTGGCTTTTCTATCGGTATTAAAAAATTGGTGTAAATGTTGAATAAAACTGAAAATTTAGTTGCAAAATCGGTAAATAGTCGTGAAATTGTTGTGTCGTTAATTCCTTTTAAAAAAATGCAAAATACCCGTGATGGGTTTACATGGGTTGAAGTAGGCAAAAAAGTCTTGCTTGAATCCGGTATTGAAATTGATTTGAATCTTGATGGCCGCAGTTTCTATACGGGTGTAAATGAAATGTTCCGGCTTAATGCGCATGTAAATGCGGTGTAAGGGTTAGAGCAATACGAAAACCGTCTTTAAGGCGGTTTTTTAATGCCTGAAAATTTTACTTGAGCTTGCCTGTTGAACAAGTCAGGAAATATTTTCTTGATGGATCTCTAGACAGCAGTTAGTGAAGAAGAGAGCAAGTCTACAAATTGTAAAAAAATTTAAATCTGAGTCCATGAAACCCCCTAAAAATAGGTAGTAAAAATTAACAGGAAAGTTCAATCATATATTATGAGCTGAATATTTAAATGTAAGTAAAAAGTTAAAGACTTAAGATTTAAGTTTTTGAAAAATAAATAAATATTAAAATAAAGGAAATGTTTTAAAAACAAGCGACATATTTTGCAATGAATTGTTGTATTTGTAATGAGAGAAAGTGTAGATTTTAAAATGTGATATTTATATGTTTAGTATTTTTTGATACATTTATGTCAATAATTGTTATTGTCTGACAAAAAATATCTGTGTATAAAGAGAGTTCCACAATAAGGAAGTGAGAGTGGGTTATGAAAACAATAGAACTCCTTGTAACTTCATCATCTGCACTGATGCTGATGTTTGTGATTTATGCATTTGGGCAAATGTTTAATTAATCAGAAAAAGATATTTCATAAAAAAGCACCCGAGGGTGCTTTTTTCGTGAGTAGGATTTTAAATGAAAATTTTCATTTCTTTATATTCTGTCCCATGCATCTTTTACAGCATGTTTCGCTTGTTGCCACTTTAAGCGAGAGTTCGCCTTAAACTGTTCCCATTTGCTTTCAAGATCATTTTCCGAGTCTTCAAAACGGGTATTTTCGCCGTATTCAGAACGTGAATTTCTTCCAAATTTATAAGCAGAGGATAAATCCTTGTCATAATCAATATCGGGAATATCACGCTGTAAATCTTGATAATAAGGTCGACTGGTATAATTTTCACGCCAATACCGATCAGACTCATTATTTGACGTACGGTTTTGATTTTCTAAAGTGGGATCCGTCATTTTGTGTAGCTCCTAATTTTCGGAATCAATAGAATAGCCAAGCAATGAAATACGATTTCACAGTTTAAAATGTGAAATTCAATGTTCAATCAATGCATTATTGCTGTTGATTATTTTGGTCATTCTGATTTTGTCGAAAATCTTGCTGTTGACCAGTTTGCTGACGTTGCTGATCATTTTGCTGCTGTTGTTGCGGGTTACCTTGTTGCTGACCAGTTTGCTGGCGCTGTGGGTCATTTTGCTGTTGATTAGGTTGTTGTTGCTGACCAGACTGTTGACGTTGCTGGTCATTTTGTTGCTGCTGACCCGGCTGTTGATGTTGCTGATCATTTTGTTGCTGTTGTTGAGGCATATTGCCTTGCTGTTGGCCAGGCTGTTGACGTTGTTGGTCGTTCTGTTGCTGCTGTTGGCGTTGTTGATCATTTTGTTGTTGGGGTTGATTTTGATTAGTCATCTCTACACCTCATATATAATATATATTTTTAATAAAATCTGTTTAACCAGATACAATTATTATTAGCATGAATATTTCATTAAAAAATAAAATGGATGTTACATAATGTTTTAAATGTAATTATAATAATTACATCATATATTATATCTATGAAATATATCGGTTATTAGGTGTATTGATATTTACAAATTTAAATTTTAATTATTATTTTATTAAATTTTTTTAATAATTTTAATGAGGCTTTTACATATTTGTTGAATCAGTTTATTTAATTTTTCTGTTTTCTTTCCTTTACACAAACATCGGTAATTATATATTTTGTTTTTGTATAAAATTGAATAAAAAAAGTTCCCTCAGGTTTTTCTGAAGTTTCAGAACCGCCAGGTTTGAGTAATCCTGTACATCCTACATAAATATCTGAGGTAAACATATTCTTTGCTTTTTTTACCAATTCTTCAGTAATTTCAATAGATTCAGGTGTATATTTTGCTATCAGTTTTGGAGAGATTTTCAGTATTTTTTCTTTAACTTTCAGGTCATAACACACTAAACCTCCAATTAGAATTTTGCCAGAGAATGGAGTCAGGGAAAATAGGTAAGCTAAATAACCTGCGGAAGCGCTTTTAATGAAAGTCACTTTTAATTTTTCTTTAGCCAATAATTCACAACATTGAGTCATCATATTTTTTTTGCTTTATTTTAATTTCATCTTCATATTCTAAAAAACAAATAAAATATTTTTTAAAAGGTGACTAGTTTCTCATTTTTTTGGAGTATGAATATTTTAAATATTTGATATATAAAAACTGATTATTTTTTGATTCAACATAAATTAAACGAATAATAACAATTATAGGCTTTTTTCATGAAACCCAAGTGAATTAAGTTTATATGCTAATTACCGCTTGGAGAATAAAAAATGCCAGTAGCAGTAAAAAAGCAATTACTAGAATTGGTTGATAAAAATCATCAAAATTATTTTGATTTGGTTACTTTTTTTCTCAATGGTGAGGTTTCTATTCAAGAAAAGGAAAGAAAAGCTTCATATTTTTTAAAAAAAGAAATCCAAAGCTTAACTTATAACTCCATCGATTTTCCCCCTGATATCAGTAAAATCCAGGACTGGATTCTAGAAAATAATAAGTTTCAATGTGCTGAATATCAGGCTTATTTAGAAAAAAGAAATAGGGGGGCAGGGCGAGAATATTTTAAAAATGTGGGTCCTCTCATGAGGGCTAAATGATCTCTATGTTCTATTTAAGATTGTTAAATTTAAGCACCATGCGATGATTGTTATCGAATAACTTTAATTCACTATCGGTTGCATCATAGCTGGCCACTTGGCTTAAGGCTTGGGAAAATTTTTGCGGTAAATCGGTAGGATTTAAACAGGCTTTTTCGGTAGTGACTAAATTGGAAAATTTAATCTGGGTGCCTTTTACTGCATAACCGCCCATAAATTGGTTACAGCCATCACTACCGCTGAGGTGGCTATGACCAAAGCTAAGTATTGGAACTGCAGATAAAGTAGGTGAGGCTTTATAACTAACCTGATTAATTTCGGTCATCACCCAATTTTTGTTTTGCAATTTTGCTAAATTTTTTTCCGTAGAAGAGTTAAGCATTGAGGGTATACAGCCGACTAACACCACAGAGGCAGCGATGCTACTTGCTATCATCATTTTATTTAACATTTGCTTTCTCCCATTGATTTCCCTTAAAGGCAATTGTGAGGCAAATAACACATAATAATTTTATAAAACTTTTCTCAATTCATTTGATTATTAACGAATAATCCACATAAATCGATCGAAAAATGAACATTGGTTATGTCAAATGGGCAGCATCAATTTTTTTCTTATCATGATTATTTTATTTCAGTGCAATTGATCTTGATCATGGACATATTAATATTATGTTATACGTGGTCTAAATGTAAGTCATGGACTGGATTGATAAAGAAGCTCATAGAAAGGTGGACTTTTTTCTTTTTGATAAAATTTCGATCAATCCATTTTATAGGTGATTCAGTTTGAAATTTTAGTATGTCAGAATGTATCCTCCAAACAGAGGGTAAATACAGATGTCTGATATAGAACTAAAAAAACTAGATGAATTGCTTGAAGCAGCTGCCAAAAAAGGCAAAAAAGTTGAGAAAATCTTGCTAGGATATAAAGCTTATGTTTGCTTAATGGGGGATACATCATTTCATGATGAGGTGATGAATTCAGCTATAAATCCAAACAAACGTAAATATAAAAAGCATAAAATTAAGGTTACCCAAGATGAGTACCAGTTTGAGTTAAAATATGTATAGCTCATAATTTTAGAAAACAGGCCTATAGAAATATGGGCTTTTTATTTCCTGAAAAAAGCAAGTCTTCATGCTAGTCGTCCGCTTAGATACCTCACATTAAGCAGGCTTTTTCATATTGTATAAATCATTAATTAAGACTTATTAATAATGTGATTTAATTATCATTATTTTATTTTTTGGTATGTTTTGCCACTGAAAAATATTTGAATAGTGTACAAAATAACCATCAGAAACTGCTGTAGTTTCTGAATGACCTCCCAAGGTCCTTAGTTTATAAGCCCACATCGTCTTTCCATGAGTGGGCTGAACCGTACCAGGTTTGTCGGAGACTTTTTATTTAAGTTAGGCCACCTGACCTAATGGGTTAATTTTATCATAGTACATTGCTTCAAAATCAAAAGGTGACACATAACCTAGTGCACTATGTACACGCTTTTTATTGAACCAATCTACCCTTTGCTTGGGCTTCATTGGTCGCCGTAGCAAAAAAAGCGTATGGTACTGGGTCTCAATGTGAAAAGGTCATGTTTAACCAAGGTGGATGGAAGAAAGTATGCCAGGAATAGCACTACAAACTCACTTCCATACCCATACTCACCATCAAAAAAACTATCCCAAACAGTTCAGCCTAATTCTCTCTAGATTTTTTATGTCAATTGAATATTTTTTAAAACAAACAGCTCAATAAAGAAAGTCCCTATAAAATATATTTATATCCATTTTATAAATTTTTACTCTAAAATCAGTAAGGTTAGGGCTACTTAATAGGAGTCTACAAAAAATGAAAAAATATTTATTTTAATTTTTGTAGACGGATTTGTAGACTATTGAAGTGCAATTAGTGGCAAAACCATGCAATGTGATGCAACTATTAAATGTTTTAAGTTATTGAAAATACAATGGAATGCAACTAAATGCTAAGCTTGCCAATCCAGCACAAACTGTCAGGATTCTACTTCTTCTACTATTCCATCGTTGGTACGTTCATGCCTTTTTGGAATTTGTATCTGGAAGATCAAGGCTTTAATTATCAAGAGATTGGATTGTTATCTTCAATCGCAATCATTACCCGCTTTTTCGCGCCGTTCATTTGGGGATGGATTGCCGATAAATCGGGCAAAAGAATGCTATTGGTCCGTATAGCTACATGGATGGAATCCTGTATCTGGTTCATGATTTTTTTGATCCCAAATACCTTTCAGTCTGTTGCATTGCTTATGCTGATTTTTAGTTTTTTTCAGAATGCCATCTTAGCGCAGTTTGAAGGGGTCACATTGTTCTGGTTGGGGGATAAGCGCAATCAGCTGTATGGGAAAATCAGAAAATGGGGCTCGGTGGGTTTTATTGTAGGCGTTTTTGGTATTGGTGCTTTACTTGAAATTGTCGCTATTTCCATGCTCCCGCTGATGTTGCTGTGTATCGCATTTTTGGCTTTTCTTTGGTCTTTTAGCATTAAAGAACCCAGCACAGCCCCACAATCGCAACAACAATTAGAACCATTATTGCCGATATTAAAACGGCCTGTGGTGGCTGCTTTTTTTGCTATTGAATTTGTTTTGTTATTTTCCCATGCGCCATTTTATAGTTTCTATAGTAATTACTTGCATCAAGCTGGTTTTTCGACGACTGAAATTGGCCTGTTGTGGTCCGTCGGGGTGGTTGCAGAAATTATCATGTTTGCTTTTGCCCATATTTTCTTGACCCGGTTTTCGTGGCGCAGTCTTGTCAGTTGCTGTCTGGTCCTGACCGGTGTACGGTGGATTGTTGTTGGACTATTGCCTCATCTCTTGGTGGCACAGTTTTTAGCCCAAAGCATTCATGCCTTTAGTTTTGGCCTGTTTCATATGATTGCCATGCGCATTATCTTTCAAAACTTTTCCGCAGGTCAGCAAGGCCGCGGTCAGGCCATGTACAGTACCATGTGGGGCTTAGGTGTCGCTTTAGGAAGTATTCTGGCTGGAAGATATTGGCAAGTCATCTCAGGAGAGATGATTTTTGTTCTTGCCGGGTTTTCAACAGTTGTGGGTTTGCTATTTGTGCGCTGGCTACCGAAATATATTCAACATGGCTAAAAATTTTTAAAAAAAGTCAGTATTTTACATTTATGACCAAGATTGCCGCTGTGTGGTCTTTATTATACAGCTGCATCAGTACGAAAAACTACTGATTCTTTCGGCTTGATAGACCAATTTTTTGTGCAAATTCAACCTGAAATTATATTGTTGTAATATGGTGATAAATACTGGTTTTTCATAAAAATATGCTAAGTTATAACAAAGGATTTTTAGCACTGAATTGATGTATGAAAAAAACATATTTTACAATTTTACTTACATTGTGCTCATCTGTTGCGATGGCAAATGACAATCAAGCTGTAGTCGCAACAGAAGAAAATGATCGAGCTGAAAATTCGAATACCATTCGTATTGTGACTCGTCCAGAAATTGTTGGCTTATGGGGGATGCAAGTTGCCAATAATAATAAATGCATTGAATATTATAATTTTAAATCGAATAACAATGTCATTATTAAAAGTGGCCAGGAGTGGTCATCTGGAATTTATGATTTTCAACCAGCTCAAGAGGAACGTTCCTTATTATCTGCACTGGTTTTGCAAGTAAAGTATGACAATAATGAAAAGGATTGTTCAGGTCTGCAAGAAGACCAGACTGGCGAGATTTCCCAATATTTCGTGCAGTGGAAAAACGCATCAACAATAAATTTCTGCAGTAATGAGAAAGCTGAACAGTGTTTTGCCACCTTGCGCCGTGTTTTGCCTTAATGATTGTTCATGATTTTATAAATATATCGTTATACAGATAAAAAAACCGCTCATAAAGAGCGGTTTTTTATCTCGGTTTATTTAAGACGCTTCTTGATAAGCTTCCAGCTTTTTCAATAAGTGTTTTTCCAGATAGTGAATATCCATCGCTTCTTTACAGAAGTTTTCATCTTCCAGAATCAAATCTCTATGTAAAGGAATGTTGGTTTTTACTCCGGTCAGGATCGTTTCTTCTAATGCCTGTTTCATACGTGCAATAGTCGTATTACGATCTTTACCATGGGCAATGAGTTTTGCAATCATTGAGTCATAATAAGGCGGAATGCTGTAGCCTGGGTAAATATGCGAATCCATACGGATACCTGCACCACCTGGAGCATAATAATTTTCAATTTTGCCCGGAGATGGTAGGAATGTGGTTGGATCTTCCGCATTGATACGGCATTCAATGGCATGACCACGTATTTCCACTTGATCTTGTTGAATCTCAAGGCCAAGTCCGCCAGCAATACGCAATTGCTGCTCAATAATATCAATACCAGTGACCATTTCGGTAACAGGGTGTTCAACCTGGACACGGGTGTTCATTTCAATGAAGAAGAACTCACCATCTTCAAACAGGAACTCGAATGTACCAGCACCACGGTATTGCATAAGCTTACATGCATTGACACAGGCTTCTAAAATTTCAGCGCGAGCTTCTTCTGGTAAACCTGGAGCAGGTGCTTCTTCCAATACTTTTTGATGGCGACGCTGTAAAGAACAGTCACGATCATACAAGTGAATGGCATGACCATTACCATCTGCCAAAACCTGAACTTCGACGTGACGCGGTTTTTGCAGGAAGCGTTCCATATAAACTGTGTCATCACCAAACCACATTTCAGCATCACGCTGTGCAGCCTGAACCGATTCAAGCAGGGTATCGACACGTTCAACAATACGCATACCACGACCACCACCACCAGAAGCAGCTTTAACGATCAGCGGGAAACCAATTTCTTTGGCTTCTGCAAGGGCATTGTGAATAGTCACTGCATGATCACAGCCTGGTACTGTTGGTACACCGGCTTTCTTCATGGCAATAATGGCAGAAACCTTGTTACCCATCAGACGGATGTGTTCCGGACGTGGACCAATAAAGATAAAGCCAGAATTTTCAACAATTTCTGCAAATTCGGCATTTTCAGACAAGAAACCATAACCTGGGTGAATGGCATCTGCACCGGTAATTTCAGCAGCCGTAATAATTGCCGGGATGTTTAAATAGCTTTCGCTACTTGCACCCGGACCAATACATACCGCTTCATCACAAAAGCGTAAATGCATCAGGTCTTTATCGGCATCGGAATAAATACCTACGGTTTTAATTCCTAAAGTTCTGCAAGCTCGGGTGATGCGTAAAGCAATTTCACCCCGGTTTGCAATTAAAACTTTTTGCAACATTGTGAATCCCCGTGGTCTTAGGCGCGATAGCGGAACAATGGTTGACCGAATTGAATCACTTCGCCATTTTTCACCAGAATTTCTTCAATCACGCCACTTTGAGTTGCTTCAATCGGGTTCATGATTTTCATGGCTTCAATAATACCCAGTGTTTCACCTGCAGAAACGGTTTGGCCCACTTTCACGAATGGTGCTTCACCCGGGTTTGGTGCTGCATAGAACACACCAACCATAGGCGATGTTTCAACTGCACCGCGTGGTGTTTTTGCAGCAGGTGCTGCAGCTGCAGTAGCTACAGGCATTGCAGGAACAGCTGCTGCTACCACAGGATTGCGACGGGTGAGGGCGATGGATTGGTCACCCTCTTTAACTTCGATCGCTTGTAAGTCAGATTCAATCATCAGGTCGATGAGTTTCTTGATTTTACGGATATCCATGAGACAGTATTCCTAATTATGATTGCTTAGAAGGTTGAATTTTATCGATGGCGAATTCCAGTGCAGCGCTATAACCTTTTGCACCTAAACCACAAATCACGCCAACGGCTTTATCGGATAAATATGAATGATGTCGGAATGCTTCACGTGCGTGTACATTAGACAAGTGAACTTCAATAAACGGAATGGCAACACCAAGAAGCGCATCACGTACTGCAACAGAGGTATGGGTCAACGCCGCAGGATTGATAATGATGAATTGAACGCTTTCTTTTTGTGCTTGATGAATTCGGTCGACAATTGCACCTTCCCAATTGCTTTGAAAAGTATCTAGGGAAAGAGATGCATTCTGAGCTTGAGCGATGAGCTTTTGATTTATATCGTCTAGGGTAAGGTGTCCATAAACTTCAGGTTCACGCATACCGAGTAAATTTAGATTCGGTCCATGAATAACCAAAATGGTTGAGCCCATTCAGCTTGCTCCAATTATAAGTTTGCAAATATACCTTGCAAGATGTCAGCAAAGTTTGCGTATTATGGCAAATAATCCCGTATTTCTATTATAATTTGTTTAAATTGATACGGAAGCTATGTGTCAAAACTGAGCTATATAATGAGAACTTTGCAGGTAATTGGCAATGTTAAAAAATGACATTTTTTATAATTATTACTAGTTCTTACATTGTAAGCTAAATTGACCAAAACAGTTCATTTATTTTGTGTAACAGTCACGGTAGAGTCATGAATAGGCAGCAGTTCCTTCCAGCAGATGGTATCGCGTGGTGAGCTGTGCTGCTGTTTCATCTGCCAGGCCGAATTGGCAGAATGATAGACCACCTGTATACAATCCGATCCATAGCGTTGTTGCATTTTCAACAAGGTGTTCATTAAATTATCCCATTGTTGAATCAATGCTAAAGGTTGCCCTAAGCCATGAATATAGTGCTGTTTAACAGATAATGCACTAAAATGACTTCCACATTTCCACTTTCAAATATTTATAATTTATTTAAATAAAACATCTATTTGCTTTAATGAAAGCCAGCAAGTCATCGCTTGCATATTCAAGACTTAGCGCGTAAGACAGCCTATTTTTATAGGGTGGGCCAGATACCTTTTCATAGCGTGAACCATGGACACAGCTATACAATTGCTGCCGGTTTAAGCGTTTATGAGCACGGCTGACATGAAAAATCACTGCATGTTTGATAATTGATTTTTTGGTTAATACTGTAGCGAAACTGCGTGATGAAAGAATGCTTTTTGCTGGTGTTACAGGATCATTGAATGTAGTACATGATTGACCTTTTAATTCAGGAATTGTCCGTGCAATCATCACCGAAAATTGTTTGCCGAGATGATATTTATTGGCAAAAGTTAAGTCATAGCAACTATAAATTTTATAGTCTTGAAACTGTTTGCCGTTTTTACGACCAATACCCAAATTTCGATGACCAGTGTTTCTACGAGCAGGCTTTCATAACTGCATAAGTCTAAATGTGGTAAATAGCATAGAGACTTAAAACAAAGACTTATTTTGACAAAATAACTGGCCTGTTTGGCTTGGGTCTTAGTAATGCCACTCTTATGCAGCATAGTAAACCCAGTGATTGCTCAATGAGCTGGATTAAGACTCGACAATATTTTTCTAGAATTATTCTAGATCAAAATATTTTGCATAACTGCTGTGCTGGATAAAACAATTATCAATTTAAGGGGGAGTTTAGGTTCTAAATCATCAGATGGAAATGCTGTTCCAGAATCCCAAAAAGTGCCGTGACATATCTGTGTATAAAGCGTAGTTACTGAAAGATACTTTGACTCCTATCAGGCCAAGTCTATTGTTCAATTTTATAAAAATATAAGTACATTATTGGAAAGTATATATAACCACAGGTTGGCCATTTAAATGAGGATTAAATCTCCGTTCACAGCTTACATAGCAGTTAATATCAATTAAGGCAAAGAGTTGGTTAGCCATTTTTCTTATTTTGAAATTGTAACGTTTTCAAGGTGAGGAAAATAAAATCGTTTATAAATTTCAATTTTTAAAAATTCGAATAATCAAGAGATCATTCGATAAAGAGCTTGAGCAGCATGTAAGGTTCAGTGTAATTAGCGTTAATAGCGTAAAGATGAGATTCAGTGATAGACTAAAAATCAGTAAATTAATATTTTGATCATTACAATGAATTAAGTCGAAACAGTTTGCAGGTTGGTTAATCAGAAATATCCGCTAGATTAATAAGAGTCGTAATTACATACGGCATATCCCTAGTAATCAGGGCTAGTAATCAATCGAAAGGATGAATATGAAAATGGCTAATCAACAACAATCGAATCCGCAAAGCGAAAATCAAAAGCATCAACAGCAACAGCAGCAACAAGACAATCAACGTCAGCAAAACCAAGGCAATCAACGCCAACAGCAGCAAAAAAACCCTCAACAGCAAAAATAATCCTAAAACTTGCTTAGGATTTACCATAAGCCTCAAGTTTACTTGGGGCTTTTATCTATCTTATCTGCGTATGTTAAAAGTAAAATTTTGATCAGTGCCGGCTATATATCAACTCATTAAATTTATTAGCGCAATTTTTTTAAAATACAGGTCACTACACCCCAGATCGTCAACTGTTCTTCACTGCGCAAATAAATATCCGGATATTCTGGGTTTTCTGCTTTTAACCAGATTTTCACTTCTCTATTTTTCTGTTTTTCTATCATTAATCGTTTAACGGTAAACTCATTATTAATTAAAGCCAAAACAATATCGCCATGTTCTGCGTTCAAGCTACGGTCAACTAAAATCTGGTCATCAATGTCTATACCAGCATTCTTCATTGACAACGAATTTATCCGTAATACAAAGGTACTGGAGGCGTTGTGTACGAGATATTGATTTAAGTCGATAACGTCTTCAGCGTAATCCTGACTCAGAGAGGAAAAACCTGCCTCAACCGATTCCAACGGATAAGGAATATCGAGTTGGGTCTGAATCTGTATTGAATGCAGTTCAATCTTCTGACTACGGTCATCTGCGGGTTTGGGTTTTAACCAGGACTTAATTTCAGATACTTTAGACTCTGGTACGCGCATCACCACAGTTTTTTCCTGATACTGGGTTTTGCGGCCAGCATTTTTGCGTTTGCCGCCGTGACCATATTGAGGGCTTATTGTAGATTCTGTCGCATTTTGTGGTTTCATTTACATTTTTTTTGATTTCGTAACATTTTCAAGATTAGCAAAAAATACTGAAAATAAAAAGTTTAGCCATGTTAAATCGTTCTAAGTTAAACTGTGGCTATTCGGTTTTTATCTGCCAGAGAAGCGCAATGTCAAAAAAATCCCAACAACTTTCACCCTTAGAAGAGCTGATTGCTGAACAAAAGTTATTGTGCGAGGAGTTCGATTCTGCTTACGTTCAGGTGAGTGGTGATGATGTCGTAGCTATTGCGGTTGAGACTTTAAATAAGGAACCGATTGTCGGGATTCGTAAAAAGCCTGAAACGGATGAAAATATTGGCTGGTTTATTTACGGGGGCGAACTGGAAGAGGGGGAAGACTTTTTCCAGACCATGACTGTTCGAGAATTACAGGATATTTTACCTGAAGTACTGCCATACCTAGCTTTGGGTGAGGGTTTCCGCTTTATGATTGATCGTGAAGATTATGAAGATGTGTGGAAGGAAGACTAATAATGCATGAGCCACGGAATATGTGGCTTTAATTAACTTCACTGCAAAGCATTACATTTCTATGTTGGTGTATTTATAGACAATTATTGCGGCTATGTTAATATAATAAGCAAATACACCTTGTGTAAGGGGAGTTGCTCCATGACAGCTTATACCATTATGAAAGCAGGCAAATATGAGGATGACATGATTCCTAAACTTGCCATACATGCTTTCCGTCACGCCTTTAACAAAGCATGTACGGTAGCAACGGTCGTTTATGCAAAAGATCAGCAATTACTACAACACGAAGTCAATGGACAAGAAACCGTGATTGCAGACCTACACCAAAACTATATAAGTGTTAATCATCTTCCTAAAGTTTTAAAACGCAAGAGAAAACAAGAGGCAGCTGTATAATAGAATGCCTCAACCAAGAATAAGGATGTTTGCCGGTCCGAATGGATCTGGAAAGAGCACAGTCAAAGAATATTTATTGCCCCATTATATTGGGGCTTATTTAAATGCCGATGAATTGGAACAGAATCTTCGCTTGAGTCAACGACTGGATTTAATGATCTATCATCCTGCCTTAAAAGCTCAATCCCTCATTGCTTTCCTTAAACAGAAAAAGCGTCCTCAATCCGGTCAGCTTTTGGCTTTACTGCAACATGAACCCACCATAATTGATGACTGGAATATCCAGTTTCAGCCATCAGAAATAGATTCTTATCTTTGCGCACGAATTATTGACTATATTCGCCTGGAATTTTTGCGCTTAAAAATCAGTTTTACTTTTGAAACGGTAATGTCTCATATCTCTAAAGTTGAATTTCTACAACAAGCACAGCTGCAGGGATTTAAAATCTATTTATACTATGTTTCTACGGTTGACCCTAGAATTAATATTGCCCGGGTTAAATACCGGGTGAGTGTAGGTGGACATCCTGTTCCGGAGCAAAAGATTGTGGAACGTTATTATCGCAGTATTGATTTACTCATGCAGGCGATTGATGCCAGTGATCGTAGCTATTTGTTTGATAATTCTTCTAATGGCGAAAAAGCCGCTTTTATTGCCGAGATTGAAGCGGCTGAAACATTGAAAATGAACCCTGAGGTTCAACAGTTACCGTGGTGGTTTGCAGAAAAAGTATTTAAAGAATTTAGCGAATAATTCTTTATATCAAGATCTTTGGGATTAAAAAAACGGAAAAAATCAAACAAGATCTAACACCTGAATGGATATTATCTACCAATATGCTGGATTATTATGCGCCGTCCAAAGCGACTATATTTATCAAAATAGCCTAAGCAATAATAACTTTTTGCAGTTTATTTCCATACCAATCGTTCTTTGATTCTCCAAAAAGGGCAGTACAATTATTTTATTAAAAGTATTATGCGTTGGATAATCAAATTCAGGTTTTTCTTTATCATATTGTCATGATTATTGACCCGAAGATAGAAAAGAAGATCGCTATATAAGAAATATTCTCCTGAATGAAACTACAACAAAAGCAGATTTGTTGAAATGCGTAACCGCCGTGATGCAATATTTCCTATGCCTAAACTGATTTTACCTGCAATTCAGGTCAATATCGATGGAGGATATCCTGGAAGCTGAGGTCAATGCAGGCTAAAAATAGGATATTAAGCCTAATTCTTTCATCTTAAGAACTTCCAGTTTTATACTCTTTTAAATATCTCTCAAAACAGAACAATTCATTAAAAATTTGCCTATACCTACATAAATAGCCTAAGCAAAAAAAATATTTTAGGAAATTAACAATTGATTAAATACCTAATTTACTCAAAAATAATTTCATCTAAAAAGTAATGAAAGCACTCCATGATTTTAAATCACCAAATACATATTAATGAAACTGCTACAGCAAAAAATACGCTGGTATTTATTCATGGCCTCTTTGGCAGTTTAAGTAATCTAGGTATGCTGGCACGTGCATACTATGAATCTCATTCAGTCATTCAAATAGACATCCGTAATCACGGCCATTCAACACATGCAACAGAAATGAATTATGCTGTCATGGCAGCAGATATTCTAGAAACATTAGATAGTTTAAATATTCAAAAATTCTCTGCTATTGGTCATTCCATGGGGGGGAAAATTGCCATGCAATTGGCAAATCAGGCAGGGCAGAGATTAGAACAATTGGTGGTTTTGGATATGGCACCATTTGCATACCAGGAAAACCATCATAAGCAAATTTTTAAAGCTTTGTTTGCAGTCAAAAATGCACAGATTGAAAGTCGGCAGCAGGCGACCCAGATTATGCGTGAATATTTAAATGAAGAAATGGTGATCCAGTTTTTAATGAAGTCTTTTAATAAAGGCCAATGGTTATTTAATGTCGATGCTTTATTTAATCATTACTCAGAAATCCTGGATTGGAAGATGATCCAGCCTTGGCAAAAAGAGGCACTGTTTATTCGTGGTGGTAAATCTGCCTATATCAGTAAGGATGAACATTTCAGTGCCATCAAACAGCAATTTCCGCATGCTAAAATTCAGGTTATTGATGATGCTGGACATTGGCTGCATGCTGAAAAAACGCAATCAGTTCTGGATGAAATGAATCGATATCTAAACTAAGTTTAGATATCAAATAGGTTCCCTGTTATTCAAAAGCTATCATTGATAGAATCGGCCAACAGTTGATCTTCAGCCATTAACTGTTCAGCCATTGCAGCAGTTTTTTTGAGCCCCGACATTCGATACTCGCTATGACCATAATCTTGAATGGAGGTCCAACGGCCACCCCAGGTTAAACCGACCGATTCTGCAACTGTTCCATATAACTGGTAGCCTTGCATTGCCCAAGGGTCACGTTCTGAAATAACCACTTTACCATTACGCTTAAATGCAACATCGGCAGCCAAACCAAACTGATGATAACTTTGAAAAGCTTTGGCTCGAGTAATATGACTATTGCCAGCCAGGGCATTCTGGCGCTCTGGACTACGGTAACCCTCTAATAAAACCATTTCATAACCATAACGTTGTTGCATGATTTTAAATACCATTAATAAACGCTGTTTATAACGTGGATTCATTTTATGCCATCGACGATCGGCAGATATGATATCTCCATGTAAATGTGAGATAGCTGAAGATTCTATATTTGTACTAAATATTTTTGTCTGAATACTGGACTGGCTAGCCTCAATATGACTTGCGGAAATAATAGCTTCTTCAATTAAAGATTGTTCTACTTCAAGAGGAGGTGAAAGCATTTGCCCATCGAGCAAGGTATAAATTTGAGGATCTACTTCTTTTAAATACGCTGCTTCAATTTTAGTCGGACTTATGGGGCTGGTAAAAGCAAAAACTAAGATACTGGCAAATAATGAAAATCCAGAAACCAGTATCCACCATTGTTGTAAATGCCAATACGACTGGAGTTGTGTAGGTGCAGCAGCATCATTGAACTGCTGAGCAAATTGCCTGGCAGAATATAATTGTTTCTTAGCTTGCGGAATAATGACCAAAAAGAATTCTTGTACTTTAAAGCGTAAATCATAAAAAAATAACCAGGCCAGACTGAAAGCCAGCACAATAAACCCCGTGAAAATAGCAATAATCATGGAAAGACGACACTTTCTGAAGATATTGCACGTGTTTTAGTCTCAGAAATATTTATATAAACTTGAGCCAATTCATCCGATTCACGGTCTTTTACCAGACTTTCTCTAGCACTTAGCTGCTGATTAACAAGTACGGTATATGACAAAGAGTCAACATCTTGAGTTTGAGGGAACTTAACTCGATGGTTGTCCTCTTGCTCAGGCTGATTTATTTTAAAGTCAGGTGGGCTGCCATGCATTTCTAAGCCTGTCAAAATTTGCTGCTTATTTTGCTTATGTGCTAAGACCTCCTGCTTAAACAAATCTATATTGCTAAATACAGAACGCTCCTGAATTTTCTGCTGATCTAAAATGGTTAAAAAGGTCGGTTTTGAAGTGGTCATGTTCTATTTTCTTTTTTAATTTTTTTATGGCAAATAAATTGTAATATAGGCTTGTTCAGCAGGCTGACTGATAATGTTCTTATAAATAGATAATGACTTATTATTCTGATTTGAAAGCATCAAATTTAAAGATAAAAATGATAATAAAGCAAAAACTGCTAAAAAGACTAAAACTCCTCTAAATGGTAATTCACGATGAATGATATGTTTAATTTGATCAGGTAACGCGGCAAAGGGTGAAAAAGATGCTTTTTTACCTTTTAAAAAATCAATTTCATCTCCAACCCGTGCCATCATATGATTCAAACTTTGTATGGACTCAATTCTAAATTTACCTTGAAAGCCAAGTAGCATGCAGTAATGAAAGACTTCTAGGGCTACTAATCGCTCTTTGCCTTGACTCCGCAATGACTCCAGAATTTCAAAAAAGCGATAGCCTGCGAGCTGTGAGCCAAAAAGGCTTAACTGTAAAGGACTAATCATCCAGTGATTCTGTAAATCAAAAAATTGTGCATTTGGTTGAGTCACAATGATTTCATCAAGCAAAGCACAATACGCATATTTTGCATCGTGAATATCAGCTGCTGAAAATTGCAGTTTTCGCGCCTGATTCTCAAAACGATCTAACAGGGCTAAAATTTTCTCCTTGAATTCATCTGGATTTACTGGAATAAATTGATTCTTCAATAAAAAAACTACATAGAAACCCTCATGCAATAAATCAACTAGATTTGTTGCACTTGTGACGTTAGAAGTTGCAGTTCGGTTTAACCCCAAATCAATTTGACCATTTTCAAAAAGTAAAGGCATTTGATTATTCATATACTGCTTCCTTAGCCATTAATCACTGCAATAACATCAACTGAAATATCCTGAAAGCCGGCTGGGATATAAATACACATTGATTCAGCATCCAACATACGTTGATATAATTCATTATTGGGTTCAACTTCAAAATAACTGACACCAGAACGTACTGGAATTGCTGTAGGGACTTGCATGAGATGATGTAAAGGAATGACGGGAAGGGCAGCTACAACACGTTGTTCTACATCTACGGAATTACCCACTTTAAAACGCAGTGGGACTAACTGAACCAGCTCATGGCTTTGCATCAGACCACTCGAAACTGCAATATAAAGTTTCGTGTCACGGGTAATTTTGTCGGATTCCAGACTTCCAACCCAATACGAAGGACGTACTTCTTTTAAGGGAATGCTGATATAGCGATTTGAAATAATGGTATCGAGTAAATCACGCAGAATGGCATCAAGCTGTGAAAAGCTTTCTTGTAAACAATGATGTTTATAATGAGGCAATTGATCCACTTCATAGGCGGTAGAAAAAGTCAGCAGTGATCCGGTTAAACGCAGTAATTCAAAAAATAATCGTTCAGGATGAATATGCGGATATTGTAAAAGATGACTCAGGGAGGCATATGCGGTGTTTAAGACATTCACTAACCAGAAAGAAACAATATCACCAGAACGGAACTCTATGAGTTTTTGATCATTTTCACGATTGTTGCTTTGAATGGCCTTAATTTTCGCTTTAATGATATTCAGACTACGTTTTAAACCTGACATCAGGCTGGCAGATGCATCAATATGCAAGATCGGTGGAATAAACTTGCAATCAAATTCAAAATTTCCCGAACTTTGCCGTTTAACTTTTGCCACGGCTAAATACAGAAATCCATCCAGGTTATGATTGGGTTCAATGTCAGACTCAAGTAGTTTAAATTCTGCACGGCGTCTTAACAAGGTAATATCTACGGCTGTAGCATCGGTAAATAAATCATGTGTTTCAGTTAAGTGTGAGTGATAACGGCTAGGCTGGCTACTTTCTGCAAACGAGACATTGCGCTTATTGGGCTGAATTATAGGTAAGGCCAAATAGATCGTTATTTCTCCGCGTAAAGTTAAGCTATCCAGTTGAATGGGTTCTGGTAATAAGTCACGTGCCGGTGCCTGATAAATTTCGCCATCTTGCCAAAGCATTTCTATTTTTTCTAAAGCCAGAACATGCGTACTTAATTGCACCTCATCAAATTGAATGGATTGAATCCCGTAAGCAAAAGGAATGGTTGATCGGATGGTGTGATTTAAACGCTGTTCATGATAGGCATCTTGCAATTGAAAATGTTGTGGACGTAAAAATAAGCCTTCGCCCCAAAGAATTTTTTCTGCTTTAAACATTAAATTTACCCGTTGTTATTCGTATTATGAGTCGTGTTATAAGGATTGTTTTTGTACACCCAAAAGTTCATGTACTGTTTCTAAAGGGTTCTCGTTTTTAATCACCTGGCTCAGCCATTCATGTAGAGGCATCTGGCTCCATTTAATTGTTTTTTGTAGTAAATAGCTGACCGGGCTATGCGGTTCATTGACCTGGAAGTAATCAGCAATATCTTGTAAAAGCTGCATGGCTTGTGCACGATTTGCTAAATGATTTTGTGCGTGCAGCTGAAATTTTTGTGCACTAATCGCTGTCGGTGGATCAACAGTTTGGTTTACTGTTTTAGCTGAATCGGTCAGGTCAGTGATAGGGCTGGATGGATCCGTCATGCATACTGAACCAAACGCATCAGTTTTGTAGATTTTTTTCAGGTTGCCATGAATCGATTCCAGCTGAGAATCGATAGCTGTAAAACCTGGAGCATCTACACCCATGAAGCCATCTATTACATTTTTTAAAATATTCCACTGATTCAAAATTTCCAAAAAAGCCTGATAATTTTGATATTGTAAAGATTTTGACGTATTCAATATTGCCTGTTCAAATTGCTCTAGAGCTATATTGACATGACTGGTACTATTTTCTTCACTATGTTTACGGTGTAGATTTTGTTGATGTAATAAGCCATCATAGTCAATTAAAGAATAAAAAGGCGAAATATTTACCAAGGGAATATTCTTAATCAACATGGGCAGTTGATTAATCAGTCCTTGCAACAATCCCAGACGTTGATCCAAATCCTCCTCTTCAATTTTTGGATGTAACAGTATCCAGAAATCGTTTAAGCTACGTTGGGTTAATTCTAAACCTTTGGCTACTCCATCAAAATCGTACAGATTGGACCAGGCTTCAACTAACCAGGTATATAAACGAATATCTTTGGTTTTTTCAGTCAAAAGTTCAATGGATTTATCCTTTACAAAACTCCAATCGGCCAGTTTCGGTTCTGTAATCCAATCACCTTGTTCTAAAAGTAAATTATCCTGAGTTCGTGCTTTTTTAATGGCATGGAACTCATTGGAAAAAGAACAATCCATCCCGCAAGGGGCTTCAGCTGAAATTGCTTTTAATAATCTTTCCAGTTCTAAACTCATGTTCTGCCTTCTGTTTTTTTAATTATGCTTCAGTGATACGGAGCTTTTTTCTCGGTTTTTTTTATGGATTTAACTACCGGATTAACTTGATACAATATTTCATTGTCTTGAACATCGATAAAGATATGTTGTGGCATTTTTTGTTCCGCCAATCCGAGTAAAATTTGTTTAGCTAAAGCAGGTAATACAAATGAATTGAGGATGTTATCAATATTACGTGCACCACTATCAATTTCAGTACAATGGCTGAGCAGTAATTCAATCAAGTTTTCACTATAGCTAACTTTGGTGATGTATTGTTGTTCTAAACGTGCAGTAATTTTGCCCAGTTTATGTTTGATAATGCTGAGCAGTAATCCATCATGTAAAGGGAAATAAGGCACAACACGCATACGACCTAAAAATGCCGGTTTAAACTGTTGATATAAACTTGGCTTTAAGTGCTCTATTAATTGTTCTGCTGTTGGCCATTCCTCAACTGCTGAGTTTAAGCAGGCTTGCATAATGACACTGGAACCGACATTGGAGGTCAGCAGGATGATGGTATTTTTAAAATCAATTAAACGCCCTTCGCTATCTTCAAGCATGCCTTTATCGAAAACTTGGTAAAACAATTCCTGAACATCAGGATGTGCTTTTTCAATTTCATCCAATAACACAACACTATATGGATTACGGCGTACGGCTTCCGTTAACACACCTCCTTGACCATATCCAACATAGCCGGGAGGAGCTCCTTTTAGTGTAGAAACCGTATGTGCTTCCTGGTATTCAGACATGTTGATACTAATCAGATGAGATTCACCACCATATAACTCATGAGCAAGTGCTAAAGCTGTTTCTGTTTTACCTACACCACTTGGACCCACCAATAAAAATACGCCTTGGGGTTTATGTGGATCTTCTAGTTTTGCTTTAGAGGTTTTAATGCCCTGAACTAGCTGATTTAAGGCATTCTCCTGTCCCATAACTCGTATTGACAGCTTATCTTTTAAATTCAAAATCTGTTTAATTTCATCATTGGCCATCTTTCCTACAGGGATCCCAGTCCAGTCAGAAATAATTTCATGAATCATTTGCGCATTTACGCGTTCAAAAACCAGGGGAGTGGTGCCCTGAAGCTGAGCAAGAGCTTCACGACATTGAGTAATATCTGGATTTGACTGACCTATAGCATGTTGTTCCAGTTCTTTAATCCTGTTAACCAGTTGTAGCTCTTTTTGCCACTGAGCTTGTGTATCACTTATTTTCTTGGCTAACTCAGCAATTTTAGCTTTTAGCGCCATGATGCGTTCATGGTGAATAGGCATATTTTGCTGTTCTTTTTCTAGAATATCTTGTTCCAGATTCAGGTTATGCCATTGTGCCTGTAACTGATCCAACCTCACCGGTTGTGCATTTTGCGTTAAAGCTACTCGGGCCGCTGCTGTATCCAATACACTGATGGCTTTATCTGGAAGCTGACGCCCACTGATATATCGATGAGAACTATGGACTGCTGCAACAGTTGCTTCATCTTCAATGTTTACATTAAAATGATGAGTCATGACAGGAATCATGGCGCGCAGCATATCAATAGCCACTGCTTCTGTTGGTTCTTCTACTTTCACCACTTGAAAGCGGCGACTCAGAGCCACATCTTTTTCGAAAAACTGTTTATATTCAGCCCAAGTCGTTGCTGCAATGGTGCGTAATTCACCACGTGCAAGTGCTGGTTTAAGCAGATTGGCTGCATCGTTTTGTCCTGCCTGGCCACCCGCACCAATTAAGCTATGTGCTTCATCAATAAATAAGATAATAGGGTGAATAGAACTTTGAACTTCCTGAATGACCTGTTTTAGACGATTTTCAAATTCACCTTTGACACTGGCACCTGCCTGTAAAAGCCCCATATCAAGCATATGTAAATGAACATTTTTTAAAGCTTCGGGAACCTGATTGTTGGCAATTTTAACAGCCAGGCCTTCAACTATAGCCGTTTTGCCCACCCCTGGATCACCCGTTAAAATAGGGTTGTTTTGACGACGGCGCATTAAAATATCCAGCATCAGGCGAATTTCGAGTTCCCGACCAACCACTGGATCAATTTTCCCTTTTTGAGCTTTTTCGGTTAAATCAATGGTGTACCGATCTAAAGCAAGCGTTTGCAATATCTGTTTGGATAATTGTGGGGTTGATATCGTATCTGGATGGGCTGCATTCTGTTCGTATTGTTGCTCGATACTTTGTGTACATTCATTTAAAAAGTTGTGTTTCATATGGTCTATTGGTAACAATTCAAATAGGCTAGAAGCTCTGATCGCTATTTGATAAAGATCTGGCGCAGTTAATAATGCGACCAGAAGATGACTGGTTCGAATCAAAGGTTTTTGTTCTGCTGAGGCCAATAACCAGGCTTGTTCTAATAGACGTACGATTGATTTTGCAAAAATAGGAGTCCGTGTATTGCCTTTAGGCAATTGCGCCACACTTTTCTTTAAATCATCCATTAACTCAAGACGTGATATTTTGTAATTTTCTAATAGCAATTGGACATCATTATTTTCTTGATTGTGTAGAATTTCTAAAAATATGTGTTCAATTTCTATTTCGTAATTGCGTTGGGCTATACAGGTGTTGGCTGATTTCTCCAGTACCAGACGGGCACAAGAAGATAATTTTGTAATCAGAATTTTTAAATTATTCATAACATACTCAATATCATTAAAAGAACATCAGTTTTTATTCTGTTTATTTACTGAATGATTCTGGTTTTATTTCTAGTTTGATTGTTTTTTAAATTTATTTATTTAAAATAATGAATTATATTTATTTTTTTATAAAAATAATCTGCACATAATACACATTTTTTCTAAAAATCAAAAAAATATATGATGATTTTTTGTATCTTTTACATAAAAAAACAATAAAAAGTGTGGTTTTTACTTAATTAACTGTTGACTTAAGCTAGTTGTTTTTTGTTAAATCTGCGCATTGATTAAGAATCATAATAATAAATTAAAGATTATAAAAATCATTTAATGTTCTTAAACCTATACTAATAATTAAATTTAAAGCTATAAAATTAGAGGCATCTTTTGAATAAATATAAATTTTTTTTATCCTTAGTGATGGGACTATCTATCATTCCTTTAACCTCCGCGAATGAAAAATCTATTGAACTCAAAAGAGGTTGCATTAAGAACTATCCTTTGGTTCGTGATGAAATCGATCCAGAATTATTAAATATCTATCATCAGATATGTGATAGAAAAAATAAGAAAAATATTGAATTGAAAAATGATTTATCTATTCAAGCTGCTCAAAGATTTCAGGCCATCGGGAAAAATCTGAAAGCATTGCAATGGGTCGAGGAGTTGCGTAAACAGAATGTTCAGCGCAGAGAGCTGACCGATGTTGCTTTTCTTGCCGGGATAGGGATTAGCGAGAGTAATTTACAGTATATGCGTAATAATGAAATGCGTTACCTAAATGCAGAAAATACCTATCCTGCAGCAAAAAAATTGTCTGATCATATTCAGATTTCCTTACCTGAACCTGATACCTCTAATGCTAAAGTCGTTACTGCAAGCACGGTCAGACTAAAACAACGGCTGAAAAGCAGTACTTTATCAAATCGTACCGTTGGAAAAGCCAACTCTGTAAGCCATCCCCAAAGTGTCAATTTACAGAGCAGAGTAATTAAAACATCTGCACGAGATACGACAGCGGCAAAAAAACCGCAAAGTAACAATTCTATAACTTCGGGTTCAAGCCCATTTGCTTCATTTAATAAGAACTAAAATAGGACAGTCTTCATGGCTAAACGTGAAAGTGTACAAAAGAAATTACAACGTATCCGTCCACCACGTGTACAGCTCACTTATGATGTAGAAGTCGGAAATGGTAAGGAAATAAAAGAGCTGCCTTTTGTGATTGGGGTTTTAGGTGACTTTTCGGCTGCCTCGGAATTAGAAAAAACCAAATTAAAGGATAAAAAATTTATCAATGTTGATTTGGATAATATTGATGAGGTCATACAATCACTGGCACCTCGTGCGGCTTTTCAGGTTGAGAACACCTTAACCGAAGAAGGAGGTTATATGTCAGTAGATTTAACTTTTAATTCAATGGCAGATTTCCGTCCAGAGAATGTCGTACAACAAGTCGATCCATTACGTCAATTGGTGGAGGCACGAGAACGCCTAACTGATTTGCGTAACAAAATTTCAAATAATGAACGTCTTGAAGATTTGTTGGATGAAATTCTGCAAAATACAGATCAAGTTCGCAAGTTAAGCGTGGAGGCAGAACATGAATAATTTTCATACTGCCACTGCAACAGCTACAGATATTCAAGAATTTACTTTGCTGGATTCGATTGTTGAGCAAAGTCGCATCGCACGTAATGAGGAAGAACATCATCGGGCCAAAAGCCTGATAGCTGAATTGGCTAAAGAAGTGATGGCTGGAACCATAACGGTTTCCGAAAATATGACCTTGTCTATTGATAAGCGAATTGCAGAAATTGATGCCTTAATTTCCAGCCAGTTAAGCAAAATTATGCATCATGAACAATTTCAGAAAATTGAATCAACCTGGCGTGGCTTATACTATTTCTGTCAGGAAACACCATCGCATTCTTTAATTAAAATTCGTATGCTCAACACCAGCAAAAAAGAACTGATTAAAGACTTTCAGGGAGCAACTGATTTTGATCAGAGTATGCTGTTTAAAAAAATCTATGAAGAAGAATATGGTTCGTTTGGCGGTGCACCTTATGCCACATTAGTGGGTGATTTTGAATTTGATCGCACTCCATCTGATATGTATTTGCTGGAGCAGATTTCCCATGTCGCTGCAGCAGCACATGCACCCTTTATCTCAGCAGCAAGTGCCAATATATTAGGTCTAGCGTCATTTACCGATATTGATCGCCCACGTGATGTTTCTAAAATTTTTGAAACTGCTGAATATGTTCAGTGGCGTTCATTCCGCGAAAGTGATGATGCCCGTTATGTGGCATTGACCATGCCTCGCGTATTAGGGCGTCTGCCATATCATCCCAAAGATGGAACTGTTACACAAGGCTTTAACTTTATAGAAGAAGTGACTGGTCAAAACCATGCTGAATATTTATGGATGAACGCAGCTTATGCATTTGCGACACGCTTAACCAATGCTTTTGATATGCATGGTTGGTGCGCAGCCATTCGTGGCGTGGAAGGTGGTGGTCTGGTTGAAGGTTTGCCAGTGCATACGTTCAAGACTAATGATGGTGAAGTAGTATTCAAATGTCCCACTGAGATTGCTATTACTGACCGTCGTGAAAAAGAACTCAGTGATTTAGGATTTATCCCTTTAGTACATTGCAAAAATACCGACTATGCTGTTTTTTTTGGTGCGCAATCGACTCAAAAACCGAAAAAATATGAGAGTGATAGTGCAAATGCCAATTCCGCTTTATCGAGTCAGATTCAATACATTATGGCCGTTTCACGTATTGCGCATTATTTAAAGGCTATGATGCGCGACAAAGTGGGTAGTTTTGCATCTGCTGGTAATGTTGAAGCATTTTTAAATGAATGGCTATCGCAATACGTTTTGTTGGATGATGGTGCATCGCAAGAGGCAAAAGCACAGTATCCGCTTCGCGAAGCTTCAGTAAAAGTTGTAGAGAACCCAGCTCAACCTGGACACTACAAGTCTGTGGTCTTTTTACGACCACATTTTCAATTGGATGAGTTGTCAGTTTCTTTGCGACTTGTTACTGAGTTACCTCAGTCCTCTAACTAATCAGAGCGCAATTTTATAATAATTTAAAAATAAAACAGGAAAATTAAAAAAATGAAAGATATATACGTACAATTTCGAGGTAAATATAAAGTTGATGGTGAATCTCGTGACTCCGAGCACAAAGACTGGCTAGAAGTAAATTCTTGGGCACACAATATTCGTCAACCCAAATCAGCGACATCTTCAAGTGTAGGGGGCCATACTGCCGAAAGGGTTGAACATTCAGATATGCTATTTATGAAAGATTTAGATGCAACCAGTCCAAAACTTTGGGAAGCATGTTCAGCTGGATATACCTTTGACGAAGTTCAAATCGATTTTTATCGTGCCAATGGTGATAAACGGATTAAATATCTTCAAATTAAATTAAAGCATGTGCTTGTTTCAAGCGTTACCCCAAACGTCAATGAAGAAGGGGTTCCGACTGAATCTTTTGGTTTGAAATATGCTGCAGTAGAGTGGACTTATAATCAGCAGGATATTAACGGTACACAAAAAGGTGCGGTGACCAAGAAATGGTCTCTTTCTAATAATACAGCTTCTTACGCTGCATAATGTACTGACCCAAATAGTGGCCAACTACCGTTGGTCGCTATAAATGATTTTTAATTTTATAATTAAATAATAAGAACATGAATTTAGACCAATTATATCCCTACGGCTTTAAAACCACTTTATTCGACCGACTATTAGCTGAAACTGAAAAGAATGACCATGGGATTTCGCTTCAAAAATTACGAGAATCTGTAGCCTTGGATCTAGAGGATTTACTGAATAGCCGCATGTCGCTATTGAATGGCGTAATTGATGACTTTCCTTTAGCAAAACAGTCCGTTCTGCAATTTGGGATTATTGACTTTGTGGGGCTATCAACAGCCAATCCCATAGACCGGGACAAAATTTGTCAATCTATCGAGCAATCGATTGCTGCGCATGAACCGAGATTAAAACAGGTTAAGGTCACCATGTTATTTGATGGTCATAACATGGGAGGATTGTCTTTAAGTATTCAAGCTTATTTAAACATTCAGCCTTTATTTGAGCCGGTCATTCTGGATGTTTTATTGAAGCCCACAACACAACAATATGTTATTTCAGCAAGATCTTAAGTAGGTTTACCGTGATTGAAGAACTCTTACCTTATTATGAAAAGCAATTACAAGAATTTGGACAACAATCGCGTGAATTTGCACAGAAATATCCAAAAATTGCTCAACGTCTATCGCTCAATCAAGAACAAATTGACGATCCGCATATTGAACGTCTGATTCAGGCTTTTTCACTCATAGCTGCACGTATTGATAAAAAACTAGCAGACAGTTATGAGGTTTTTACCCGTTCATTATTTGAAGTCATGTTTCCTCAATATCTTAAGCCATTTCCAGCATGTTCAGTGGTCAGTTTTGAAGATATAAATAAGATAAAACAGTTGACGGAGGTACATGAAATTCCTAAAGCGACTTCCTTAAAGTCACGTAGTTTTAAAGGCGTACAGTGTGAATTTAGCACGACCCAGCCTGTACGATTATTACCGATCGCTTTAAAAAGTCTGAATTTTAAAACCCATCCTCGTACACATATGTATTTAAATCAGAATGCGACGCTTAGTTTAGGCTTTGAAATTTATCAAGGAAGCAGACACCTTTTAATTAATGAAAATTTACCGATTTACTTAGATGCGATTGCAAATTTTCCTTTGCAGGTCCTGGATGGCATATTCCATGCCAGCACAAGATTTTCATTAAGAATTGGCAATCGCGTTATTGAAATTGCTCATCCATTTGCAGTCATGGGCTTTGCTGAATCTGAAAGTTTATTACCGATTGATCAACATACCCATCATGCTTATCGTTTACTGATTGAATACTTTTGTTTTCCTGAAAAATTTAATTATCTCAATCTTAATTTAAATTTCTTGAAACATTTAACAGAAGAAGAGACAGCATTTGAAATATTGATTCATTTAAAAATTAATTTAAATGATCAGGCCTGTATCCGAAACTATACTGAGCTGAATGTTGCAAACTTTAAGCTATTTTCAACGCCTGTGGTGAACCTATTTTATAAGCAGGCTGAACCACAGAAAATCAATCATAAACAATTAGAATACCCATTGCTCACTGATGCACATCATCCCGAATTTTATCAGATTTATTCAATAGTTGAGATGAACATGATTCGGGAAAAAAGTAATCAGGATCAGATTAGAGTTCCCATCCTACCATTTTTTGCCATGAGTCATTATCATCAGCATAATGAGCAATATTTTTATAGTCTGAATCAGACACAATTGCAGAACAATGGGGTTGAAACCCATTATTCCATTGTTTCTAAACATTTATCACCCCAAAGTACCAAGTCTGATTTTATCAGTACACAATTGCTCTGTTGTAATCGGGATTTGCCGCATGAAGCTTTAAGTCAGGCCAATAATGTTTTGAATTTGAATGAGAGCCACCTTGCACGGCGTGCGATGATGTTAAAGCGACCGTCCAAGCCATATTACTTTGAGCAAAATAAAAATGAACAATGGCGCGTTATTTCTCATTTATCCTTAAATACCTTATCTCTGATGAAAGGAGATGCCGTTAGCCATATTAAAGAGCTTTTAGTGCTTTATAACTTGCCTAAATTAAAAGAAAACCAGCTTATTATTGATGCTATCAAAAAGATTGATTTCTCTTTGACACAAAAACTGGTTGAAGCACAACCTTTTCCATTATTTGTCCGGGGTATTAAAGTGAGTTTAGTCATAGATTCACAAATTTTTAAAGGCCATAGTCTGTATATTTTCAGCCAACTTTTAAGCCATATTTTTAATTTAAAAGTTCAAATGAATAGTTATGTTGATCTTGTGGTCAGTGATTCAAATACTCAACAGGAGTTATACCAATGCGTGCAGAACGTTGGTGGCAAGAAGCTTCTGTAATAGATGATCTCTTTACCACACCTACAGCTTATGAGTTTATTCAGGCGACACGTTTGTTGCGCCATAGGCCACATTCATCTACAACGCAGTATTGGGCGAATGATTTTAAATTTCACAGTTCTTTAAATCTTAATTTTCCAGTGACTGAGATAGAATCCTTAACTTTTGAAAACAAGTATATACAGATCACTAATCTCATGATGGGAATCACCGGTATACAAGGTGCTTTGCCCTATAGTTATACCCATAAAGTTAAGCAAAGTCGTCATCAGCAAAGACAAGAAATCCTTGGTTTTCTGAGTCTATTTAATCATAAATTAACAACACAATATGTCGATGCGAGTTTGGCTTATTATTTACCCATACGGTATGAAATTGAAAAGGAAAATGATTATCTGGATGTCCTGCATGCCTTGAATGGGTATGTCAGAACACAACAGGATCAGACTGAATTAGATGATTATTTTGCTGAATTTTCAGGTTTAATGCAGGGGCAAAATAATACCGCATATGCTTTAAAAACCATGCTGAATTGTATTTTCAAAAATGACTTTAAAATAAAACAGTGGGTAGAAGAAAAATTCAAATTAGAAGATGCACAACGAACAACTTTAGGGGGGAATGCCAATTTACTCGGTAGAAATACATTCTGTGGTGAGAGCATTCGACAAATTGATGGAAAAGTAGAGATTCAGATTGGCCCATTATCTAGAACGGATTATTTGAGTTTTTTACCCAAGCAACAAATGAGTGAAAAATTAAAGAAAATAATTTCAACTTGGTGTAGTCCCACAACACTGGTGGATGTACGCTTAATATTAAAAAAAGAAGAAATACAGCCACTTTGCCTGAATACAAAATCCGAGCAGGGCTTGGCACAAAACGCTTTTTTAATGACTCAAAATAGAGAAGCTAATTTGGAGACATGTTATGCATTATTTGGGGAGCTTCAATGAATAAGCTGGTGCTGGGAACGTTCAGTAGTATTTTTCTATTGTTGGGTGTGATCATTATTTATTATTGGCGTGATATTCAATATGAACCTTCAAGTTTAGATTTAGTATCATATTTTCTTATATGGCCTGTAGTTTTATCTATCATTCTGCTTGCACCATATTTTATTTATCAGGCCTATCAATCATATATAAGATGTCGACAGCAGCATCACGCCTTATTAGAACAGCAATCAAATAAAGCACATACTGAGCATGAGCTAAAAGTTGAAGAGATCCAATGTTTCAATTTAAATATTTTTTCATCTTCTGTGTGCCATGCATGGGGTGAAAATACAACAATAATTGATGGTCTAAAAAAGTTTAAATCGCCGGAATTAGATCCTCATTTGGAAAATAGTTATGGCTTAGCTGTTTTATCCTACAGGATTCAAATGCTCGATCATATTTTAAAGCTGGAAGAGAATGAGCAAAATGAAGAAGATAAAGTGGGGCGCTTGGCACGTATAAAAGCTTTAATTCAACAACAATTAGAACAACAGAATGAAACCTTAATGCAAGTGGCTGAGCATTTAAAGCGGTCTGCATTATTTTATGATAGCGAATTGGCATATCAATACCGGATGCATCCTGGATGGAGCAATACCGATACTTCAGGCCGTGATGCAGACGAACAGTGCATCTCAATAAAGCCGGTACCACGTCTAAATCGACTCAATATTCATATCTTATTATCAGACAACGTGTTACATGTCTGGGATGAATATTCAAGCCGGGAAATGCTGTCTAATTTTATGCAATCCTTGGGAACGATCTCACAGCAAATACATCTGCAACATCATTATATTGCCCAGCAAAGTGCTTATACAGACTGGCTGAATTTATTGGATCAAATATCAAAACAAAGTCAGGAATTTTCATTAATAATGAATGTGGACTCTGAAATTGACCAGACATTTTTGGATGAAAAAATGTCTGGGGTGGATGATTATTTGCCAGCAGAATTTGCATCCAGTTGGTGTGTGGCCGCTGAAGGTGTGAAGATCAATAATCTAGATGCAATCAAGACGCTTAAGGTTGCCAATAATGTAGGTAATTTATTGACTTGCCTTAATCAGGAGATGCCTGATCACGCTGATCAGACCCAACAAGAACAACCTTTTATACTGGTTTTAGATGATACAACGGATATAAAAAACGTTAAGAAAAATAATCAGACATTTTTATCTACTTTAATTGAACCTTACCATTTTATACATACATACCCGATTTTTGGTCATACACAACAACTCGCAAAAATTTTTGGTTTTATGTTGGGTATGCATCTGTCAAAGGAGATGACCAGCATGATATACAGCACTGACCAAGCCTTAACCCATGCTTTTTTTAAATCGATGTAGAATTAAATTAATTCAAATAACAAATCATTTAAATATAAATAAAATAACGAGAATCACATGTTTTATACTATTTTAGCTTATCTTTGGCAGTATGTGACCCATCCCAAAGCCATTATTGCACTATCTGTATTAGTGGCATTATTGTCTTCTTATCATACTATTCCGCGAAATATTTTTTGGGCATTATTTTCAACTTATATTTTAATTATTATCGGCTATGGCATTTATAGACTGGTGCAAAAAAAACGCCATATTCAACAGGGTGCTGTGCTTGCAGAAGCAATTGAAAATAATACACAAGCGGAATATGACAAGCAGAAAAATATGCAAGACTTACAGTTGATTAGCCAGCAAATGAAAGAATCGGTCCAGATGATTCGCAAATCAAAGTTGGGGAATCAAAAAGGCAACGCAGCTTTATATGGATTACCTTGGTATATGGTGATTGGGAATCCTGCTGCAGGTAAAAGTTCAGCTATTTTTCATTCGGGTCTCAAATTTCCGTTTGAAAATTCCCATCAAAAAAGTGTTTCTTCTGGCCTGAGCGGGACAAGAAACTGTGACTGGTTTTTCTCTACCGAAGGGGTATTGCTGGATACTGCCGGGCGTTATTCCGTTTATGCTGAAGATCAAGCTGAATGGTTAGGCTTTTTAAATTTATTAAAGAAAAGCCGTAGTCAGGCACCTGTTAACGGTTTAATTGTAGTGGTCAGCATTGCAGAACTGATCAGCCAAAGTCCTGAACAATCCATAAAACTGGCTAAAAATTTAAGAGCACGCATTCAAGAGATTACGGAACGTTTAGAAATATTTGCCCCCATTTATGTTGTGTTTTCCAAAATGGATTTGATTGCAGGATTTAGCGAATTTTTTGAATGTTATGATGTCGATGAATTTGATCAGGTATGGGGTGCGACCTTAAAATATGATCCAGATTCCATGCAGAATGTAATGGCACTTTTTGAACAGCATTATGCTGTTTTATATGAAGGTTTAAAAGGGTTAAGTACCACACATCTTAGTCGACGTCATAGCCAGAATATTTCTCCCAGTGTAATGACATTTCCTTTAGAGTTTAAAAGCTTAAAACCGGTACTGAAAACCTTTATAGGGACCTTGTTTGAAGAAAATCCCTACCAGTTTAAACCCGTATTCCGTGGCTTTTATTTTACCAGTGCCTTACAGCAGGGTATGACCGAAAGTCCAATGACTGAACAGATGTTACAGGATTTTCATTTATCAGCAAGCTTAAATAGTGAAAATCCTGTACCGGGTCATTCAGTTTCACAGCATCATGGTTACTTTTTGAAAGGTCTATTTTCAGATGTGATTTTGAAAGACCAGCATCTGGTTAAACAGCATATTAATCCTAAACGCAAGAAACAACGCTACTTTGCTTTTATTGCGGCCTTGCTGGGGATTTCCATAATATTAAGCTTGTGGATCTGGTCATATCGAAATAATCAACAGCTGATCGCCGATGTTCAGGCCGATTTAGACAAGGTCTTACAATTGCAAAAGCAATCAGGCCAACAACTCTCTACACAGCTGAATGCTTTGCTGATTTTACAGGAGCGTATGCAACAGCTTGATCAATTTGAAGAAAATCAACCTATTCAGTTTGGTTTTGGACTGTATCAAGGCAATACATTGCGAGAAAAATTACAAGGCGAATATTTAGCGGGAATTAAACAACTGCTTTTGCAGCCAACCCAGCAGAATATTGCGCAGTATTTACGGCGTATAAAAAGTAATGAAGCTACTTTAAAAGCCAATCATGTCAATGCAGAAATAAAACAAGGAGTGAAAACTCAGCAATATCTAGACCCTTCCGAAACCAATCCGCAAGATGCTTATAACGCTTTAAAGGCTTACTTAATGCTGAGTAATCCTCAATATATGGATTCAAGTCATCTAGGTGATCAGCTGACACGTTTTTGGCGTCCCTGGCTGGATTCAAACCGGGAACAAATGCCACGTGGTGAAATGATCCAGAAAGCCGAGCAAATATTATCCTATAGCATTACACTGGCAAATGATCAGAAACTTCCTGTGCTTGAAGCTGATTCTTTGCTGGTTGATCAGACCCGTCAGGTTTTGCTGGCTATCATTCGCGGAATGCCTGCACGGGATCGCGTATATAACGAAATTAAAATGCGTGGTGCAGTGCGTTATCCTGCTGTAACGATAAAACAGTTAGTTGGGGAAAATAGCCAAAATACCGTACTGGGAAGTTATGCCTTACCGGGCATGTTTACTTATAGAGCCTGGAATGAATATGTAGAAAAAGCCATTGATGATGCTGCGAACCGTCCAACCGATAGCAAGGATTGGGTGTTAAATAGTACCCAATCGGATGATCTCACCTTTAGCGGTAGCCCAGACCAGATTCGTAAGCAGTTAACTACATTATATAAACAGCAATATATCGCTGAATGGCGCAAATTTTTAAATGGCATTTACTATGCAAAAGCCAATAATTTTAACCAGCAAACAAAAAATATGGAAATCTTGGGTGAGCCAGAAAATTCACCTATACGTACCATTATTGAGCGAGTGACTAAAGAAACCAGCTGGGATAATCCAATGGTTCAGGCAGAGCTGGCTACACCGAAAACCGGTTTCATGGCCTGGTTTAAATCGAAAATTTTAACCTGGGATGAACCTAAAGTTGCGCAACAGGCATCAAACCAAGTCCAGGGCGTCATTGCAAAAAAATTTCGAATGTTCTATCAACTGGTTCGTAAACGTGATGATCAACAAAATAAATCTTTATTAGATGAATACATGCAATCATTGGCGCAGGTGAGGAGCAAGTTCAATGATCTTAAAAGTGCAGGGGAGATTGGTCCCGCAGCCATCATTTTAGTCAAGCAAACAATTAATAATCAGAACTCTGTTTTTAATCAGAGTCAAAAAATGATTGATGAAAAAATGACTGTTGGCTTGAATGAGCCGGATCATCAGGTTTTACAAAAATTATTGATGAGCCCATTAACTCAATCTTTTGATTGTTTATTGATTCCTGCTCAACATGAAATGAATAAATTATGGATGATACAAGCCAATCAACCGTTTACCGCTAACTTAAGTCAAAAATATCCATTTAATCCTTCTGCGAGCTTACAAGCAACTCGTCAGGAAATCAGTCAGATTTTAGGTGAAAACGGCAGTATTGCACGTTTTGTCAAAGAGAATCTCGATCCACTGATCATTCGTCGTGGTTATCTATTAACGTCTAAAACCTGGAAAGATTTGGGGATTAGTCTAAATCCACAATTTGTGATGAATTTCCAAAGTTATGTTGCTCCTAATAATGGCATGGCCACGGGTGAATTGAATCAAACAACGGTAACAGCTGCAGTCAATCAATCAAATTTCCAGTTTTATCCATTAGAAAATCCACAACTGCTTTCTTATACCATTGATATTGATGGTCAAAGAATGGTTTACGAAAATGGCATTCAACAATGGGTGAATTTTGTCTGGCCAAATCAAGGATCTATGCCTGGCACACGTATTACAGTGGTGGATTTACAAGGACAAACGCATACCATTTTTGATGAACCGGGTGAGTATGGCATTAACCGTCTCATTGATCATGCACAGCGGACTCAACGTGGCAATAGTTTTGAGATGATCTGGAAAGACCAGCAAAACCCTAGTTTAGCTGTGAAAGTAAATTTCCGTTTGATTAGTGGTAATTCAGGACATATTGGTTCGAGTCGTGGTTATGCCAGCATGCAACTGGTTGATCAGGTTGTAAATGATAAATCGGTTCGTGTTGTTTCAGCACAGACAGCTCCAGTACCTGTAACCGTGGTTAAAACAAATACAACTGCTACCTTGGCAAGTATGAAGAGTGCTGGAGCTACACCATAATGAATAAAATGATTATTGATTCTTATTTAGTAGAACAAAATGCAGGATTGCTGCTCTAGAACAGGCTTTATAAGCCCATTTAAGTCTTAGCCAAGGCATGGACCTGTTTAGACAAACCTTTTTTAGTGAATAGAATATTATGAAAAAAAAATATATTAAAAATATTTCTCAGCACTTTTTTTTAATTTTAAGTTTATCTGTAGTGGCTCATGCGGAAATGGTTGTTATTGAGGGAGCAGTACCCAGTGAAGCAAGTAAACAGGTAATTTTAACTAAAATGTACCTTACGTATGGTCAGGAAAATATTGTAGATAAAATTCAAGTTCGTACTGTTACTGCTCCT
This sequence comes from Acinetobacter sp. YH01018, assembly GCF_013420295.1. NCBI lineage: Bacteria > Pseudomonadati > Pseudomonadota > Gammaproteobacteria > Moraxellales > Moraxellaceae > Acinetobacter > Acinetobacter sp. YH01018. The sequence continues at coordinate 8,918 of NZ_VOYL01000001.1, read as the reverse complement.
AATGGCTGGAGTAATGCGATTAGTCATGTCATTACAGAGGATTTAAAGAAAGTCAAACAGGGCAAACTGAGTGTACGCGGCACTCAAATGGATTTATCCGGGAAAATGAGTAATCCTAATGATATTCAGCCGACGACTACAAAATTTCAAAGTCTTGTATCTGCTCCTTATCACTTAACTACACGATTATCAGTCAACCAAGCTGAACAGCAAATGATTGATGCTGCATTAAAGCACCGTATTATTGAATTTGAATCTGGAAGTGCCGTGCTAACTGCATCAGGTACAAAAATTTTAGATGAAATGTCATTAGCATTAAAGAAAGTGGATGGCAAGAAAGTAAAGGTGATTGGCCATACCGATAGCTCTGGTGATGCAAATAAAAACCTGGTTTTAAGTCAACAGCGTGCGGCAGCAGTTAAAAATTATTTAATTGGGAAAAATATTGCAGCTGCAAATTTAACCGCAGAAGGTTTTGGTTCAAACCAACCTGTTGCTGACAATACCACTGCAGAGGGACGTCGGAAAAACCGTCGTATTGAGTTTGAGGTTCAATAGATGTTTCCCATAAGTCCTTTTTATTTCTCTCTAAGCTTGGTTTTAAGCAGTGTTTTAAAATCAAGCACATGAAAAAAATAAAGAGGGTGTCAAAAATGATGAAAGACGTTTAATAAATGATTATATTTAATATTCTATGGAATAAGGAAATAGGTCATTTCCTTATGCATTTTTATGCTCAAGTATCCTGAATTCTACGCCAGGGTTTTGCCTGTTCAATTTCATAGGCCAATTCAATTAACGTTTTTTCATCCCCAATATTGGCAGAAAGTTGCATGCTAATCGGTAAACCATCCTCTTGCGTTTGTCCCATCGGGATCGACATACCTGGCGCACCCACCACATTTTGAATTGGAGTAAAAGTAACGTAATTTTGAATTCGATCAAATAATTGATCAAAGGGAAGCTGCGGCGACAGGTAACCAATTTGTGGCGTCGTATGCGCTAATACTGGAGAAAGCAGAACGTCATACTGGTTAAAAATGTCTTGATACTGTTGTTGCATTCTTTTTAAACGATACAAAAATAGCGGCGTTTTGTAAAAATTCTTCTTATAGAGTCCGGCAAGTCCTAGCGTTAAATTATCCAGCTGTTTGGCATTAAATCCAGCACCAAAAGCCTTTTTGCCAAAAGTTTGCAGCATAAAGGATAAAAAACCCCAATATTCACTAAAATCATCAACAAAGCTAATCGAGATAGGTAACTGAAACTCTTCAACATGATGACCCAAATCTGCAAGTAATTTCGCAGTCTGGCTGAGAGTGAGTGTTGTTTCCTGATCAATTTGACCGGTGATGGATTGGGTCACCAAGCCAATGCGTAAACGGCGCTGGATCGGCTGTTCAATTAGGCCAAATTTAGGCAGTTTTTTATTATAAAATCTTTGCTCCATACCGGCATAAAAATAAGCCGTATCACGGACACTACGGGTAACGACACCTTCACTAATGATATTGATGGGTAAAGAACGTGCGGTATCACTATCAAAAGTACGGCCGCGACTGGGTTTAAGACCAATCAAACCACAACAGGCAGCGGGGATGCGAATTGAACCGCCACCATCATTGGCATGCGCAATAGGCACTACACCTGAGGCTACGATTGCAGCAGAACCACCGGAAGATGCCCCGCAAGAATAGTCTGTATGCCATGGATTGAAAGTCGCACTGCCATCTTTAAACTCTGTGGTGGCATTTAAACCAAATTCTGGCATGGTCGTTTTGCCTAAAACGACAAAGCCCTGGTCTAAAAATTGTTGACTGATCTTAGGGTTAATTAATACAGTCTTGCTATTTACTGCTTTAGAACCATGACTGGTTGCAAGGCCCTGATAATCGGTATTGTCTTTAAAAAAGAAGGGCACACCTGCAAAAATTCCTGTTTGTTTGAAACGTAGTTTTGCTAAAGCACGCTCAAAACATTCAAGCTGAATTGCATTGAGATGTGGATTGACGCGTTGTGCACGTGCAATTGCCGCTGCAGTTACTTCCTGTACAGAAGCCTGTTTATCGCGAATTAATTGTGCGATACCCACGGCATCTAGATCGCTCATTACATCATTATCAAATGCATGAATACGTTTAGAATTTTGTGATTCCATATCATTATAGCCCCATATTTCCCAATATTTTTGTTTTTCATTTGGTCTGATTTTAATCAGCATAAGCGCAGACTACTGCTCAATGAATCATTTTACAGCATAATGACAATATTCGCTGTCAATTTAAACTAATCATCCACGATAACGCTTTGCAGCGTAGAAATAACCTTGTCCAATGAATGTTGAATTGAATCAGACCATGCAAATGAACAATTAATTCTTAAATAATGCTGTTTTTGTGTGGTGATGTTAAAAAGCTGGCCCGGTGCAATGCCAATTTTCTGCTGGATGAGGGTTTCATAAATGTACATGCTATCTACATTTTTAGGCAGTTTAAGCCATAAAAAATAACCACTTGGATGATATTCAACTTTACATCTGGCTGGTAAATTCAACTCTAAATATCTATAAAATAACAATTTATTATGCTGTAAATTTTTACGTAAGTTGCGCAGATGTTTTTCATAATGAAAATTAGATAGAAATTCCACTAAAGCGCTTTGCAGTAAAGAATTGACTGAAATCGTGCTCATTAATTGCAGGTGCTGAATATGCTGTGAGTATTTCCCGGCATGTACCCAACCCACTCGAAACGTCGCCCCCAGGGTTTTCGAAAAAGAAGAGCAGTGCAGGACTAAATTATTTTGATCATAATAAGTCATCGGTAACGGCTTTTTATGGCCAAAATACATTTCTTCATACACATCATCTTCAATCATATGAACTTGATATTGATGTAATAATTTTGAAATTTGAAACTTTATATCCTCTGAAACGGTAAAACCTACCGGATTATGGCTATTTAACATGAACCAGCAGAGTTTTACCGGATAGGTTTTTAAGATATGTTCAAAAGCTTCTAGGTCAAATCCATGTTTAGGATGTTCAGGAATAGTGACCACTTTTAGGCCTAATCGTTCAGCCGCTTGCCAGGCACCATAAAAAATATTTTGCTGCAAGATAATATAGTCACCAGGTTTGGCAATCGCTTGTAAGGCCAGGTTTAGTGCATCCAAAGCACCCGATGTAATGACAATGTCATCAGGATCAGTGGGTATGCCTTGCATACAATAGCGTTGGGCAATCAGTTTGCGTAATGAAAAATTTCCTGGGGGCAAACTATCAATAGCATCATAACTTTTTTTATTACGCGCGATTTGTCCCATAATTTGCGTTAGTTTTTTGGAATAGACCAAATCACTGTCTGGAAATGCCGAACCAAATGGAACGATGTGTTCGCCTTGAATGGATTTGAGATATTTAAAAATTAATGAATTAATCTCAATATTGGAATTGAGAGAAACAATTAAAGGTGCATTGTGTTCATGGTCTGCATATGTATTTGCAATGTAGTAGCCAGATTTCTCTTTCGCATAAATTAAACCTCTAGATTCAAGCTCTTGATAAGCATTCATCACGGTAATCAGGCTAAAACCGGAAAGCTGTACTTGTTCACGTAAAGAAGGGAGTTTTTCATGGGCTTTAAGTGTGCCACTTTCAATCAATTGTCTTAATTGATGAGCAAGCTGTTCTGACTTATACATGTTGAAGTGTTAGTTATAGAAAGTGACTGTGTATAAATATAGCGCCATTTAATCAATATTAAAGTATTTTTATAACAGATTTGCTTGAAAATACTGATCTGTTATAAATTTTATGTCTGATGTTGTATCTATCAAATTTGAAAATATTTGCAATACTAGCCCACAATTAAATGCAAATGCATGATGAAAATATATGTACAGATGTGGAAATGGAGTTACAAATGTTTGAAATATCGCAACTAAATTTGATCCATCAGTTGTTGGCAGGATACGAAATTTCTCCGCAGGTTAAAAGATTACTTAAGCAAAAATATTTGAATGTTGAAGCCACAGTATTGAGAGCAAAAAAGCTTAGAGAGATAGAGAAAGCAGGGCAGATTGTGATCCTGCAAGATCCTATTACAGAGCATATTGAAGATTTGGCTTATTTATTTTCACCCTTTATATTGGCAAATTTGAATCAAAAGGTTGTTTATTACACAGTCAAGAATGAGCAAAGTTTAAGCATTTTGTCACGTTATTATCAGGCCAACCAAAGTAACCTTAGCTTTAATTTTGATGAATTATTGGATAGTCTGGGGCTATCTATACAATTAAATGATGAAGAAATGAGCCCGAAAGATTCATTTTATTTAAATTTAATCAATGCTTTATGTAATTCAAAAGTATCTAGAATAATTTGTATTACGCGTTTAGATATCAATCTGGAGCTGATTAATCTAATCGCTCATTTTCTGCATGTACAGATTCAAATCATCACACTGGAAAATCAAACTGAATACATAGATATAAATAAAATCAATATGTTACAGCTATTATTTAAGAACAAAAATGATGAATATATACAACTTTGTACAAAGCTTTCTAAAATAAATGGTAAATTACTGAAAATATTAGATTTATATAGTCTTGATCAAGCACAATTACTGGTAGATGATATGTTTTATTCCGAGCATATTTTTGAAAAGCTTTCAGTCTATGGTGAATATATGCAAACTAAAATTCAATATCATTAAACTAAAAAAGCAGCATTTTTGATGAAAATATGCTGCTTGATCGTAGCTGTAGTTATGGTTGTGATTATGTAGCAATTAGGGAAGATATGAATTATCGGCGCCAACTACGAATGCGACACCGATACAGAATAACAAAGCATAAATTCCAAACCAAATAATGGCTCGCTTGAACGCTTTATCTGAAATTTCACTGTCAGCGTATTTTTGCTGTTTTTTTGGCTCTTGATCGTTCATCAGCTATCTCAATTTGGCTATCTGTCAGGTTAATTATTGACGATGTAACAGAGCATCTATAGATACAAAAAAGTGAAATATTTATATAACAGTTATAGATACCTGGATATCAAACCGTCTGCTTCGATAATCGTAAAGGTGCGTATTCTAAAAGCGGACATTTTTACTTTGGAGAAACCGGACATTTCTATTTGGGGTTTACAAAATTAATTTCGTATAATGTATATTATGTTAAATAAGATATCCGAGATTGCGCCCTACATAACTCAGCCGTTGGCGCAACTTCACTGGAGAGATTCACCAACATATTAATCTCTCCAGTGAAGTATCTTAATGAACATAATATACGTTATGCCGAAATCCGTGAGCCAAATTTATCCTGTAGACATAACTGCTATAACAAAGTAAGAAATGCTAAACATAAGAATAGAAATTTATGACTACAAAGCACATCAAGAATTGCTTCTTTCATTGATCTCTCCAGTAATCAGTTTCATAAAATGCTGTTAAAAAAAACCAAATAGCAAAACGACTAAATACAGTAAGAAATCCCTCATACTTGACGGATATTTTAATAAAAAAACTATTTTGATTCATTTTTAGTCAATCGTAACCCGCATGTTATAAGATGCTATAATCTTCCAATCGTATGATCTAACCTAATAAAAAGCACCTTTAATTGATCTATTTCGATGGAATAATCTTCATTAGATAACTGCATGTTTTTTAAATGTTTTTCTAAGCATTGGCGAATAAAAATATAATCTTCTTTAAGTAAAACACCCTTATTTCGATTATAGCTGACTGTTCTATATAGATGTCTATTAATCATTCAGTGTAAAATCCGATTTTTATCACATACTTAGTTTTAAAATGCCAGAAAATCTATTTAATAAAAACAGATATATTTCAAACACAAATCTACTTTATAAAATTGCCAAAGATGCTTTGCTTGAAAAACATGTCATTAAACGAGGAAATCAAATTTTAGTATATGAAATCAGCAGCTTAAAACAACGAGGTAAATTCATTAAAAGCCTAGAAATAAAAAGATTTTATTTAATCAGTTCGGGCGGAACACGCCCTCTGCTATGCCCTATTAGATTCATTCTCCCGGACTTTGTAATCAGAGAGAAGACGCTTCAGTATTTTGATTTTCCGGTTCACTCGTAGACACTCGTTCTGTAGATTTTTCACTAGAATTTGAATGGCTTGATGATGAATTATTCTGAGCAAAATAATTAAATGGTCTATAACCATCTAACCACCTTCTACAATCCTTTTCAGATACTGAAAGCATGTAATTGCCCTGCTGATCTACAGCAAAAGGTTTTGAAGGATCATAAACATACTTCTTCACTTGACCAGTAGAAGAAACAGACAAGCCACCTTTTGAAATATCATCAAACCATTTTGTGCATTCAGGGGTTTCAATATTCACAGCTTTTCTACAGATATTAGATAAATCTTGAATCTGCTGTTGTTGGGGTTGCTGTTGAGACTGAGACTTAGTCTGTTGTTGCGAAGCTGAAGACGCAGGCGAAGAAGTTGAAACAGTTTCAGCTTGAGCAGAATTTTTAAAGAATCCAAATTCAGAGGAATAAGCTCGATAGCCAGAATAAACAATTAAACAAAGAAAAAGTAAAACTGGGATTTTCAAACCCCAAGGCAATGAAGCTTTAGCTGTATGCTGTTCTGCTGAAATGTAATACTTAAAAAGCCGTTTAGGAAAAAACCATATTTTCCAAGACAGGGCATTTTTACGAGTAGCATTACCAAAACTATCCTGAATCTCAGAATAACTATAAATAATCGCCAACTGCATCTTAAAAAGACGACGAAGAATTAAATGCTCAGAGGTTGCAGCCTTAACAAAGGAATTTAAAAGGTCAGGCTTTTGAGTAACTAAAACAATATCAAAACCAAAATGACGATGCATGGTTAAAGCACGGCCAATATCTAAAATATCCTCTTTAGCTCTCTCAAGTGCTGCCTTTTGAAGATTGCGAACATTTTGGATTAACTGTTCTTGTTCTTTGACTTTTAAAGATAAAAGCAATTCTGTATAAACAAAACCATGCTTATTCAAAAGACCTATTTTTAAAGGAGTTGGGAGATTTACATAATCTAAAATCTTGGCAACTTCATTATTATAAAGTTCATTAAGATAGCGAGGTAACTGATAATTTTTAAGCAAATCAGTCTTAGAAAAAGCTGGGTGTTCATGGGCTTCATCAAAAACAATTAAAGAACCATCTGGAAGATCACGCCAATCAAAAGGATTATTTGTTGATGATGTGATAGGTAAAACACCTGGAATATTAATTCCAATGATGTTTGTAAAAATCATACGATTAGGATTTTTTCTAACCGTTGTTTCTAATAATTCAACACACCAGAGTGACTTACCTGATCCAGGTGGTGCTGATATGGCTGTAAGCATTTTATACCCCTTTTGTTCGATCTCCCCACGCGCACACTAGGCAGGAATCACAGGCTCATCCCGCCCAGCGCGCGCGCATAGCGATCCCACAAATGTGTTAAGACTTCCCCACCCAAATACGCGCACACTTGATAAATATGACAAGCTGTATAGTGGATAGAAGCATTGATAAACATAGATCAAGCGTTAAAAGCTTGGAGAATGAAAGTGCAATTTCTGGAAGATTATCTAATGACTTTTGAGCCTCAATAATTAGTTCATCTAAAATATCTTTGACCCAGTTATAAGGGCACTGTTGCAAATAGGAAATTGAGTTGTAGTTTGCTTGGTTAATCAGGTTTAAATTCCGAAAACTCTATTTACTAGCCACACCTCTCCTAGAAAATTACCGTTATAAAATAATGAAGCTTGTCCTTTACGCAAAGCACGCATGACCTCAATACCTTTAATTGTGGCATAAGCAGTTTTAATAGACTTAAATCCCAACGTAGCCTTGATGATCCGTTTGAGCTTGCCATGATCACATTCAATCACGTTATTCTTGTATTTAATCTGTCGATGCTCAAGGTCTTCAGGACACTTTCCTTCTTGTTTTAGTCGCGACAAAGCACGGCCATAGGTATGAGCCTTATCAGTGTTTATGACTCGTGGAATCTGCCATCTTTTGAAATGATTCAACATCTTACCAAGAAAACAATAAGCTGAATGGGTATATTTCGTCTAGCAGAAAGATAGAAATCAAGAGTGTGGCCACATTCGTCAACTGCACGGTATAGATATGCCCATTTGCCATTCACTTTTACGTAAGTTTCATCCAGATGCCATGAATGTCGATCTGTAGAATTACGCCAATACCAACGTAAACGTTTTTCCATTTCAGGAGCATAACGCTGAACCCAACGATAAATCGTGGTGTGATCGACATTTACTCCTCGTTCAGCGAGCATTTCCTGAAGTTCACGATAGCTGATGGCATATTTGCAGTACCAACGGACGGCCCAAAGAATGATTTCACCCTGAAAATGACGACCGTGGAAAGCATTCATCTGCTGATCCTTTAGCTAAAAGAGTATTTAGCTTACCATCAGCAGCTATTTGCAACAGTGCCATCCAGGCTGGGCTGAAAATGAATCCAGCTCGACAGGCAGGCATTTTTGCCGGGTTGCCCGTTGAGTTACCTGCGCTAACGGTTAACAGAGTTTGTGGTTCAGGTGTACAGGCAATTGTAAGTGCTTCCTTGGAAATTTGGTCAGGGATGGCAGATTGTACTTTGGCTGGTGGAATGGAAAATATGGATCGCGCTCCCTACTTATTACATCAAGGACGCTGGGGAATTAGAATGGGGGATGCTGCTCTTTTGGACAGTATGTTACTAGACGGGTTACATGATGCTGAACCGTACCGGGTTTGTCGGAGACTTTTTATTTAAGTTAGGCCACCTGACCTAACGGGTTAATCTTATCATAGTACATTGCTTCAAACTCAAAAGGCGATACATAACCGAGTGCACTATGTACACGCTT